>NZ_JBSGIV010000117.1:0-9961 GCF_053605225.1 Micromonospora sp. NPDC003944 | reverse complement strand
GTTACGGGTAGCGGCGGGACCGCAGTAGTAGAAGTTCGGCTGCGCCTCGTAGCGCACACCCAACTCCCGCTCACCATGACCACCCTTACGGTCAGCCTGACTCTGGGTGGCCGGCTTGCTGGTGGTGGGTGCGGCGAAGGCGGTGGTGACGGGGCCGGCGATCGCACCACCGGCGAAAGCGAGACCAGCAGCGGTCAGGGCAGTCTTACGAATCAGATCGGTACGCATGATGGCGTGCTCCTCTGCCTCGGGGGATGCCTCGGGGGACACCCGCACCACCTCGAAGGGGTGGATGGCGGTGCGGGGGAAAGTTCACGGGGTCCTGCCCGGCGACCCGCGAGAGGGGGTCGGCGTCGGGACAGGGTGTAACCGACCGCGGCAGCGGATCATTCCGCCTACCTACGGGGGGGTGCTCGGCGGTGCGGGGGATGTAACCGGGGCGACCCGCCGGGTGTTCCCGACGGCTGCTGCCCGCGCCCCACGACCCGACGGGCGCGGTGGCATGCCAGGTATAACGACCCGACCCGGCCCCCGATTCCGCCGACGAGGTGACCCAGACCACCCGACACCGACCACCAAACCCGACAACTCGCCCATTCCGCCCCACACGGCCAGGCCGGCGAACCAGGCACGGGGGCCACACCGGCGTGATCGACTCGGGTTCCTGAAAGTCGCGGTGTCCCGGCGCCAGGGATACCCCGACTTCCTGAAGCCCGAGTGGATCATGCCGGTCTGCGCCGTTCGCGCCGAATCGGCCATGCATGATCCGGCCCGGCCAAGAGGGCAGGCCCGACCAAGGACAGAGCACGAACCCCGGACAAGGTACAAACCCCTGGACAAGGGACGAAACCCTAGGAAGGCCCAGGTCCGGGCAGGGCACGGGTCCGGGCAGGGCACGGGTCCGGGCAGGGCACGGGTCCGGGCAGGGCAGACCAAGGACGAGGCAGACCAAGGACGAGGCAGACCAAGGACGAGGCACGATCCGCGGACAAGGCAAGGAACCCCCGACAAGGCACGAACCCTGGGCACGGCACCGACAAGGGACCGGGCCCTAGCCCAACCCAAGATCGTGCTCGATCCATGCAATAGGCCTCTCCCCGAGCGGACAAGGCCACTACAACAAGGATCGAGCGCGATCATGCGCGCCGCCCGCACCCAACGCAGGGCAGGCAACGGCAGCCAGCATGGACCAACTGGCCGCCTGCAGCCGAGCGAGCGGGGGGCCAGCG
This sequence comes from Micromonospora sp. NPDC003944, assembly GCF_053605225.1. Taxonomy (NCBI): domain Bacteria; kingdom Bacillati; phylum Actinomycetota; class Actinomycetes; order Micromonosporales; family Micromonosporaceae; genus Micromonospora; species Micromonospora sp. NPDC003944. Next base: position 8,732 of record NZ_JBSGIV010000117.1, on the reverse strand, counting down.
TTCAGGTGCTGGGCTTCGCCTCCGCACCGTCGTCGGTCTTCGTGCCCTGGTCGAGGGCGGCCAGGATGGCCTCGGCGGTTCGCCGACCCACCCCCGGCACCTCGGTGATCTCTTCGACCGTGGCGGCCGAGAGTCGCTTGAGCGAGCCGAAGTGCCGCAGCAGCGCTTTGCGACGCACCTCGCCCAGGCCGGGCACGCGGTCCAGCGCGGACTCGGTCATTCGCTTGGAGCGGCGCTGCCGATGGAAGGTGATGGCGAACCGGTGCGCCTCGTCACGTACGCGTTGCAGCAGGTAGAGCCCCTCCGAGGTGCGCGGGAGGATGACCGGGAACTCGTCGTCCGGGAGCCACACCTCCTCGAGTCGCTTGGCCAGCCCGCACAGCGCCACGTCGTCGATGCCCAGGTCGGCGAGGGCCTGCGCGGCGGCCGCGACCTGTGGGGCACCGCCGTCCACGACCACCAACTGCGGCGGGTACGCGAACTTTCGGGGCCGGCCGGTGGTCGGGTCGATCAGGACGCCGACCTGCGGCTCGACCGCGTCCAGGGGGGCCGCCGTGTCGTCCGGGGCAGCCGTCTCGTCGGCGGACTCCACGCCCACCTCGCCCGTCTCGGCCCTGGCGTCCAGGTAGCGGGCGAAACGGCGACGGAGCACCTCGGACATCGCGGAGAGGTCGTCGGTGGCACCCCGGACGATGAACCGCCGGTACTCGCTCTTGCGGGGCAACCCGTCCTCGAATACCACCATGCTGGCGACCACGTCGGTGCCCTGGATCTGGGAGATGTCGAAACACTCGATGCGCAGCGGCGACGTGCTCATGCCCAGCGCCTCGCTGATCTCGTCAAGTGCCTTGCCCCGGGTGGTGAGGTCACCGGAGCGCTTCAGCTTGTGTCGGGCCAGCGCGTCCTTGGCGTTGCGCTCCACGGTCTCCATCAGCGCGCGCTTGTCGCCACGCTGCGGCACCCGCAGCGACACCCGACTGCCCCGGTGGTTGGAGAGCCATTCGTTGAGCGCGTCGGCGTCCGCGGGCAACTCGGGGACCAGCAACTCCCGGGGTACGTCGGCCTCGCCGTGCTCGCCGCCGTACACCTGGGTGCAGAAGTGGTGGACCAGGTCTCCGGTGGTCAGGTCCTCGGTCTTCTCCACCACCCAGCCGCGCTGGCCGCGGACCCGGCCGTCGCGGACGTGGAAGACCTGGACGGCCGCCTCGAGCGGGTCGTCGGCGAACGCGACGACGTCCGCGTCGGTGCCGTCGCCGAGCACCACCGTCTGCTTCTCCATGGCCCGGCGCAGCGCGGCCACGTCGTCGCGCAGCCGGGCGGCCCGCTCGAACTCCAGCTGCTCGCTCGCCTCGGTCATCTCACGTTCGATCTTGCGGACCATGGTGTCGGTGCGCCCGGCCATGAAGTCGCAGAACCCGTCGACGATGGCCCGGTGTTCGTCGGCGGAGACGGTGCCGACGCACGGCGCCGAGCACTTGCCGATGTAGCCGAGCAGGCAGGGACGGCCGACCTGCCCGGCCCGTTTGAACACCCCGGCGGAGCACGTGCGCGCGGGGAACACCCGCAGCAGCAGGTCCAGGGTCTCCCGGATGGCCCAGGCGTGCGAGTAGGGACCGAAGTACCGTACGCCCTTGCGCTTGGCGCCGCGCATCACCTGCAGCCGTGGGTACTCCTCGTCGAGGGTGACGGCGAGATAGGGGTACGACTTGTCGTCGCGGTAGCGGACGTTGAACCTCGGGTCGTACTGCTTGATCCAGGTGAACTCCTGCTGGAGCGCCTCGACCTCGGTGCCGACGGTGATCCAGTCCACCGACTCGGCGGTGGTGACCATCTGTCGGGTGCGTTCGTGCAGGTTCCACACGTCGCCGAAGTAGGAGTTGAGTCGGCTGCGCAGATTTCGCGCCTTGCCGACATAGATCACTCGACCGGTGCCGTCGCGGAAGCGGTAGACCCCCGGTAGTTCCGGGATGGTGCCGGGTGCGGGACGGTAGGTCGAGGGGTCAGCCACACCGACAAGCCTAGTCCGCGACACCGACAGCCCACCGCAGGCACGTGATCCACTCGGCGTCCCGGAAGTCGGGGTGTCAGCACGTGCCGGACACCCCGACTTCCCGAAACACGAGTCGATCTAGCCGCGCAGCGCCGCGCAGCGCCGCCCCGGCCGGGGGGCCGCGTCGGGTCAGGCCAACGAGATCTGGTCCCCGGTGACCTTGATGTCCTTGGGCGGCAGCGGCTTGGTGGCCGGGCCGGCCTTCACCGAGCCGTCCTCGATCGAGAACTTGCTGCCGTGGCAGGTGCAGTTGATGGTGCCGCCGTCGACGTTCGTCACCGGGCAGTTCTGGTGCGTACAGATCGGGCTGAAGCCCTTGAACTGACCGGCCGCTGGCTGGGTGATGACCACGCCCTCGGCGGCGAGGACCTTGCCGCCGCCGACCGGGATGTCGGCGGTGGTGGCCAGCGACTGGGCATTCTGCCGGTCGCCGCCGCCGGCGTCGCCGGTGCTGGGTACGGCGGGGCCGCCACTCGTGGGCGCGCCGCTGCCGCTGCCGCCGTCGTCACTGCCGCAGGCAGCCAGGACGACGGCCGCGCCGACCGCCCCGACGCCGGTGAGCAGGGTACGACGGGTCTGCGTACCCGGACCGGTCAGCGCCTGATCGTCACTCATGCCTCGCCTCTCTCTCGCCCGCTGCGCCGGTCAGAAGCCGGTCACACTTCTCCACACGCGCAACTGTGCCGGATGGTTCATCGCGGCATTGGTCCGACCCGGTAAATAGGGCGGGGCGGGTCGTCAACCGACCCGCCCCGCCCGAGGCACACATATCCAGCGAGGTCAGCGCGCGGTGGCGGCCACCTTGCGGCTGGCCCGCGCCTTGGTCACGCCGTTGGCCTTGGCGGCCCGGGTGGTGGCCGCAGCCGCACCCTTGGCCGCACCGTCGAGCTTGAGCACTTGGCGCAGGAACTCGCCGGTGTGGCTCTCGGCGACCTCGGCGACCTCCTCGGGGGTGCCGGTGGCGAGCACGGTGCCACCGCGGTGGCCACCCTCGGGCCCCATGTCGATCAGCCAGTCAGCGGTCTTGATCACGTCGAGGTTGTGCTCGATGGTGATCACCGTGTTGCCCTTGTCGACGAGCCCTTCGAGCACCATCAGCAGCTTGCGGATGTCCTCGAAGTGCAGACCCGTGGTCGGCTCGTCGAGCACGTAGACCGTCCGCCCGGTGGAGCGCTTCTGCAGCTCGGACGCGAGCTTGACCCGCTGCGCCTCACCGCCGGAGAGGGTCGGCGCGGGCTGACCGAGGCGGACGTAGCCCAGGCCGACGTCGACGAGCGTCTTGAGGTGCCGGTGGATGGCCGGGATGGCGGAGAAGAACTCGGCAGCCTCCTCGATCGGCATCTCCAGCACGTCCGAGACGGTCTTGCCCTTGTAGTGCACCTCCAGGGTCTCCCGGTTGTACCGGGCGCCCTTGCAGACCTCGCAGGGGACGTACACGTCGGGGAGGAAGTTCATCTCGATCTTGATGGTGCCGTCACCCGAGCACGCCTCGCAGCGCCCGCCCTTGACGTTGAAGGAGAACCGTCCCGGGCCGTACCCGCGGACCTTCGCCTCGGTGGTCTCGGCGAAGAGCTTGCGGACGTGGTCCCAGACGCCGGTGTAGGTGGCCGGGTTGGAGCGCGGCGTCCGACCGATCGGCGACTGGTCCACGCCGACGACCTTGTCCACGTGCTCGAGACCGGAGACCCGGGTGTGCCGACCGGGCACCAGCCGGGCGCCGTTGATCTGGTTGGCAAGCACCGCGTACAGGATGTCGTTGACGAGCGTCGACTTGCCCGAGCCACTGACCCCGGTGACCGCGATCAGCTGGCCCAGCGGGAACGAGACGGTCAGGTTGCGCAGGTTGTGCTCCCGCGCCCCGTGCACCACCAGCTCGCGGTCCTTGGTCTGCGGACGGCGCTTCGCGGGCGTCGGGATCGACCGGCGACCCGCCAGGTACGCCCCGGTGATCGACTCCTTGTTCTTCAGCAAGGCCGGAACCGAGCCGCTGTGCACGATCTTGCCCCCGTGCTCACCCGCGCCGGGCCCGATGTCGACGATCCAGTCGGCGACCCGGATGGTGTCCTCGTCGTGCTCGACCACGATCAGCGTGTTGCCCAGCCCGCGCAGCCGGATCAGGGTCTCGATGAGCCGGTGGTTGTCGCGCTGGTGCAGCCCGATGGACGGCTCGTCGAGCACGTAGAGCACGCCCACCAGACCGGAGCCGATCTGGGTGGCCAGCCGGATGCGCTGCGCCTCGCCGCCGGAGAGCGTGCCGGCCGGGCGGTCCAGGGAGAGGTAGTCCAGGCCGACGTCGAGCAGGAACCGCAGCCGGGCGTTGATCTCCTTGAGGACCCGCTCGGCGATCATCTTCTGCCGGTCGGTCAGCTCGATGCCGGCGAGCAGGTCGGCGCACTCGCCCACGGACAGGTTGCAGACCTCGGCGATGCTCTTGCCGGCGAGGGTGACCGCGAGCACCTCGGGCTTGAGCCGGGCGCCGCCGCACGCCGCGCACGGCACGTCGCGCATGTAGCCCTCGTACTTGTCGCGGGACCACTCGGACTCGGTGTCGGCGTGCCGGCGCTCGATCCACTGCACCACGCCCTCGAAGCCGGTGTAGTAGGAACGCTCACGGCCGTACTTGTTGCGGTAGCGCACGTGCACCTGGTCGTCGGAGCCGTGCAGGATCGTCTTCTGCGCCCGCGCCGGCAACGCCCGCCACGGGGTGTCGATGTCGAAGTGCTGCGCCTCGCCGAGCGCCTCCAACAGGCGCAGGAAGTATTCCAGGTTGTGCCCGGTGGACCAGGGCTGGATGGCGCCCTCGCGCAGGCTGCGCTCCGGGTCGGGGACCAGCAGCTCCGGGTCGACCTCCTTCTTGGTGCCCAGGCCGGTGCACTCCGGGCAGGCGCCGTAGGGCGCGTTGAAGGAGAACACCCGGGGCTCGAGGTCCTCGATGGCGAGCGGGTGGTCGTTGGGGCAGGCCAGGTGCTCGGAGTAGCGGCGCTCCCGGTCCGGGTCGTCCTCGGGAAGGTCGACGAAGTCGAGCAGGACCAGGCCACTGGACAGGCCCAGCGCGGCCTCGACCGAGTCGGTGAGCCGCTGCTTGGCGCTCGGCTTGACGGTGAGCCGGTCGATCACCACCTCGATGGTGTGCTTCTCCTGCTTCTTGAGCTTCGGCGGCTCGGTGAGCGGGTGCACCACACCGTCGACGCGGGCCCGGGCGTAGCCCTTGGCCTGCAACTCGGCGAAGAGGTCGACGTATTCGCCCTTACGGCCCCGGATGACCGGGGCGAGCACCATGAACTTGGTGCCCTCGGCCATGGCGAGGACCCGGTCGACGATCTGCTGCGGGCTCTGCCGGGAGATGCGCTCACCGCAGACCGGGCAGTGTGGCTCACCGATGCGGGCGTAGAGCAGGCGGAGGTAGTCGTAGACCTCGGTGATGGTGCCGACGGTCGAGCGCGGATTGCGCGAGGTGGACTTCTGGTCGATCGAGACGGCCGGGCTCAGGCCCTCGATGAAGTCGACGTCCGGCTTGTCCATCTGGCCGAGGAACTGCCGGGCGTACGACGAGAGCGACTCGACGTAGCGGCGCTGCCCCTCGGCGAAGATGGTGTCGAAGGCCAGGCTCGACTTGCCCGACCCGGACAGCCCGGTGAACACGATGAGTGCGTCCCGGGGCAGGTCGAGACTGACGTCACGCAGGTTGTGCTCGCGCGCGCCACGGATGATCAGTCGGTCGGCCACGGTGCGTGTACTCCCGGGAGAAGACGAAGCGAAGAATGTGTCCCGCTCTGGGTGCTCTTGAGCGGTCGTGCGGGCGCAGAAAACATGCCTCGGCAACTCTAGCCCCGAGGTATGACAGTTTCCCCCGCCCGCACATTCCCCCAGCTCAGCCCGGTCGGCCGCGCCGCTCGCAAGCCCGGTCACGCCGCCCCGGTCGCGACGCCCCCGGTCAGTAGCCGCCGGGTGCCGGCGGGCGCGCGGCCCGGCGTCGGGCCGAACGCCACCCACCGCGACGCTCGGCCGCCACCCGGGCCTCCCGCCGTCGGCTCTCGTGGGCCACCTCACCCTGCAGCCGCCGCCAGCTCTCCCACCGACGGGTGGAGAGCTCACCCGTGTGCAGGGCCTCCCGGACCGCGCAGGCCGGCTCGCCGTCGTGGCCGCAGTCAGCGTACCGGCAGCCCTCGGCCAGCCCGACGATGTCGGTGAACGCCCGGTCCAGCCCGACCGCGCCGTCGAGCAGGCCGACCGCGCGCACACCTGGCGTGTCGATCACCGCACCGCCGCCCGGGATCGGCACGAGGGCTCGCCAGGTGGTGGTGTGCCGACCCTTGCCGTCGACGCGCCGGATCGCCTGGGTGGGCATCATCACCGCCCCGACGAGGGCGTTGACCAGGCTCGACTTGCCGGCGCCGGACGGGCCGAGCAGGCCGAGCGTGCGACCGGGCGTCACCTCGGCGCGCAGCGCACCCAGCCCGAGGCCCCGTTCGGCGCTGACCGGCAGCACCGGCACCCCGGGGGCGACGGCGGCCAACTGGCGGGCCAGCGCGCCCGGGTCGGCCGCGAGGTCCGCCTTGGTCAGCACGACAAGTGGCCGGGCACCGGACTCGTGGGCCAGGGAGAGCAGCCGTTCGATGCGGCCGACGTCCGGCTCGGGGTGCACCGGCTCCACCACGGCGGCGGCGTCGAGGTTGGCGGCCAGCACCTGGCCGCTGGCGTCCTTGCCGGCGGTACGCCGGATCAGCGCGGATCGCCGCGGCAGCACCACCTCCACGGTGACCCGGCGGTCCGGCCAGGTGGTGAGCAGCACCCAGTCCCCGGCGCAGGGCAGCGCGGACGGGTCCCGTGCGGCGGCGGTCAGCACCGCCCCGCCCAGGCTGGCCCGGACCGGGCCGACCGCGGTGAGCACCGTGCAGACCCCCCGGTCCACCCGGGCCACCCGGCCCGGCTGGTGCTCGCCGCGACGCGCGGCGTACGCCGTCCGCTCGGCGTCCCAGCCGAGGGCGGTCAGATCGATAGTCATGGCATCCTCATCGGTGTCGAAGCTGGTGATGGCGGAACACGCGTGCCACGTCCGGCATGATCACCACCTCCGTCCGATGTCCCGGTGCCGCGTCTGCCGCTGACGGTAGGTCGCGCGGCGACGCGCCGAAAGCGATTTCCCCGGCGACGGCGCGGGCGGCGGACCGCTAGGGTCGACGGGTGACGACGGATCCGCTGCTGCTGATGGGCGAGGTCGACGCGGCCACCAGCCGGCTACTGCGTACCGCCGCGTCTTTCGACACCGCGGACCTGGCCGCCGCGTCGCTGCTGCCGGGGTGGACGCGCGGCCACGTGTTGGCGCACCTGGCGCGCAACGCCGACGGCTTCGTCAACCTGCTCACCGCAGCCCGCACCGGGCAGGCGCTGCCGATGTACGCCTCGCTCGAGGCCCGCGCGGCGGACATCGAAGCCGGTGCGGCCCGGCCGCCGGCCGAGCACCTCGACGACCTGCGACGCACCGCGGACCTGTTCGCCGAGGCGGTCGCGGCGATGCCGGCCGACGCCTGGGCGGCGACGGTGCAGGCGCGTAAGGGGCCGTGGCCGGCCGTGCTGCTGGTCTGGGGTCGACTACGGGAGATCGAGGTGCACCACCTCGACCTGGCCGCCGACTACCGGGCCGCGCACTGGTCGGAGACGTTCACCCACCGACTGCTGCGCGAGGCGGCGAGCCATCACGCGGTGACGCCGACGCCGCCGTCGATGGTGCTCCGCCTCGACGGCAGCGAGCACGAGCTGGTGATCGGGGATCGCGTCGGCGCCCCGGTCGTCTCCGGTCCCGCCCCCGACCTCGCCGCCTGGCTGATCGGCCGCGCCGACGGCGCCCCGCTCTCCGTCACCCCCGACGGTCCCCTGCCCACTCCACCGGAATGGATATAGAAACGTCATGACATACAGCGGAGACGTCACGCACGGCGGCGCGCCGGCGGTACGGGAGCTGGACGGGCTGACCATCAGCAAGCTGTCGGTGGGTCCGATGGACAACAACGCCTACCTGCTGCGCTGCACCGGCACCGGCGACCAGGTGCTGATCGACGCCGCCAACGAGGCCCCCCGGCTGCTCGATCTGATCGGCGACGGTGGGCTCACCGCCGTGGTGACCACGCACCAGCACATGGATCACTGGGTGGCGCTGGAGGAGGTCGTCGCGAAGACCGGCGCCCGGGCGCTCGTGCACGCCGACGACGCGGCGGGGCTGCCGATCGAGGCGGAGCGGCTGGCCGACGGTGACACCGTGGCGGTCGGCGACTGCGCGCTGGAGGTCATCCACATCAAGGGGCACACCCCCGGGTCGATCGCGCTGCTCTACCGTGACCCGGCCGGCACCCCGCACCTCTTCACCGGTGACAGTCTCTTCCCGGGCGGGGTGGGCAACACCGACAAGGATCCGGAGCGCTTCGCCGCGCTGATCGGCGACGTCGAGCACAAGCTGTTCGACGAACTCCCGGACGACACCTGGTTCTACCCGGGTCACGGCAAGGACAGCACCCTCGGCGCGGAGCGCCCCGCCCTCCCCCAGTGGAAAGCCCGAGGCTGGTAACCCCCACCACCAGGTTCAGAACCACCAACCGACGGCGGCGGGGGGCCCGCCGTGCCCGGCGCAGGGATCAAGCCTGACCGCCCGGAGCCGGGTGCGGTGGGCGGGGGCGGGGGCCCGCCG
>NZ_JBSGIV010000116.1:0-9976 GCF_053605225.1 Micromonospora sp. NPDC003944 | reverse complement strand
GCCCCGACCTCCATGAGAGGAGGCCGGGGCAGCGCCGATGCGTACGTCAGCTGCAGCCGCTCGTGGAGCCGCAGCCCTCGCAGACGTAGCAGCTACCGGCGGGGCGCATCTTCGTACCGCAGGTGAAGCAGAGCGGTGCGTCGGCGGCCTTGCCGATCACGGCCTCCAGCAACTCGGTGCTGGAGCCCACGCTCGGGGCCGGCTTGGCGGCGGCCACGTCGGCCATCTCCTGGGCCGGCTGGGCGAGCGCCTCCGGCTTGGCCGGGGCCTCGACCGGCGCGGACGACGCCATCGCGGTGAGGTCGGCACCGGTAACGGCGGCGGCAGCCTCCGCGTCGGCCTCGGCCCGCAACTGCGCGGCCCGCTCCGAGGCGGTGAAGATGCCCAGCTCGGCGCGGCGCTCGTAGGGCAGGAAGTCCAGAGCCAGGCGACGGAAGATGTAGTCCATCACCGAGGCGGCCATCCGCACGTCCGGGTCGTCGGTCATGCCGGCCGGCTCGAAGCGCATGTTGGTGAACTTGCTGACGAACGTCTCCAGCGGCACGCCGTACTGCAGGCCGATGCTGATGGCCACCGAGAAGGCGTCCATCACGCCGGCCAGGGTCGAGCCCTGCTTGGACATCTTCAGGAAGACCTCACCGAGGCCGTCGTCCGGGTAGGACGACGCGGTCAGGTAACCCTCGGCGCCACCGACGGAGAAGCTGACCGTCTCGGACGGGCGCTTCTTCGGCAGGCGCTTACGCACCGGCCGGTACTCGATGACCTTCTCCACCGCGGCCGGCGCGGCCGCTGCGGTCTCGACGGCCGCCGGCTCGGTGGCCTTGTTGGACTTGGCCACCGAGAGCGGCTGGCCGACCTTGCAGTTGTCCCGGTAGATCGCCAGCGCCTTGAGGCCGAGCTTCCAGCCCTCGAAGTAGATCTTCTCGACGTCCTCGACGGTGGCCGCCTCCGGCATGTTGACCGTCTTGGAGATGGCGCCGGAGACGAACGGCTGGATTGCCGCCATCATCCGCACGTGACCCATCGGGGCGATCGTCCGCTCACCCATGGCGCAGTCGAAGACCGGGTAGTGCTCCGGCTTGAGGCCCGGGGCGTCCACCACGTGGCCGTGGTCGGCGATGTGCTCGACGATCGCCTCGACCTGCTCCTCCGGGTAGCCGAGGCTGCGCAGGGCACGCGGCACCGTCTGGTTGACGATCTGCATCGAGCCGCCGCCGACGAGCTTCTTGAACTTGACGAGCGCCAGGTCCGGCTCCACGCCGGTCGTGTCGCAGTCCATCATGAAGCCGATCGTGCCGGTCGGCGCGAGGACGCTCGCCTGCGCGTTGCGCCACCCGAACTTGTCACCGATCTTGTTGCCCTGGGTCCACTGCTTGGTCGCCTCGCGGACGATCGCGGTGGCCACCGGGCTGGTCGGCTTGATCTCGTCGTTGGCCGCGGCGTGCTTGCGCATGACCCGCTTGTGCGGCTCCGCGTTGCGGGCGTAGCCGTCGTACGGGCCGACGACGCCGGCCAGCTCGGCCGAGCGGCGGTACGCGGTGCCGGTCATCAGGGACGTGATCGCCGCGGCGACCGAGCGGCCCTGCTCCGAGTCGTAGGGCAGGCCGGAGGCCATCAGCAGGGCGCCCAGGTTGGCGTAGCCGATGCCGAGCTGCCGGTAGGCGCGGGACGTCTCACCGATCTTCTCGGTCGGGAAGTCCGCGAAGCAGATCGAGATGTCCATCGCGGTGATGACGAACTCGACGGACTTGACGAACTTCTCCACCTCGAAGCTGCCGTCGGCGCGGAGGAACTTCATCAGGTTGAGCGACGCCAGGTTGCACGAGGAGTTGTCCAGGTGCAGGTACTCCGAGCACGGGTTCGACGCGGTGATCCGCCCGGTCTCCGGGCAGGTGTGCCAGTCGTTGATCGTGTCGTCGTACTGCAGACCGGGGTCGGCGCACTCCCAGGCGGCCTGGGAGATGGTGCGGAACAGCTTCTTGGCGTCGACGGTGTCGATCACCGAGCCGTCCAGCCGACCGCGCAGGTCGAAGCCCTTGCCGTTCTCCACCGCCGACATGAACTCGTCCGAGACGCGGACCGAGTTGTTGGCGTTCTGGTACTGCACGCTGACGATGTCGGAGCCGCCGAGGTCCATGTCGAACCCGGCGTCACGCAGCGCGCGGATCTTGTCCTCCTCGCGCGCCTTCGTGACCACGAACTCCTCGATGTCCGGGTGGTCGACGTCGATGATGACCATCTTGGCCGCCCGGCGGGTCGCGCCACCGGACTTGATGGTGCCGGCGGAGGCGTCCGCGCCGCGCATGAAGCTGACCGGGCCGGAGGCGGTGCCACCGGAGGAGAGCAGCTCACGGGACGAGCGGATCCGCGACAGGTTGACCCCGGAGCCGGAGCCGCCCTTGAAGATCAGCCCCTCCTCCTTGTACCAGTCCAGGATGGAGTCCATCGAGTCGTCGACGGCCAGGATGAAGCAGGCGCTGACCTGCTGCGGCGACGGCGTGCCGACGTTGAACCACACCGGCGAGTTGAAGCTGAACACCTGGTGCAGCAGCATCCAGGTCAGCTCGTGATCGAAGATCTCGGCGTCCGCCGGGCTGGCGAAGTAGCCGTACTCCTCACCCGCCGTGCGGTAGGTGGTGACCACCCGGTCGATCAACTGCTTGAGCGACCACTCCCGCTCCGGGGTCCCCACCGCGCCCCGGAAGTACTTGGTGGTGACGATGTTCGCCGCGTTGACGCTCCACGACTCGGGGAACTCCACCCCGCGCTGCTCGAAGTTGATCGAGCCGTCCCGCCAGTTCGTCATCACGACGTCGCGGCGCTCCCAGCTGACCTCGTCGTACGGGTGGACCCCCTCGGTCGTCCACACCCGCTCGATCTTCAGCCCCGCGCCTGCCTTGTTCCGTGAACGGCTCGTTGTCACGCCGTCGCCCCCCTCGTCTGCGCGGTCACCCACCGCGCGTCCCAATCGCTCGAAAAACAGTGAAGATTCAGCTGGTACGGCCGGCGGCCTCGACCGCGTCGGCCCGGCCCTGCTCCCGGGCCCGCGCCGCGGCCCGCAAGGTCTCGATCTCGCGCTCGAAGTCGGCGAGCGAGTCGAAGGAGCGGTAGACGCTGGCGAACCGCAGGTAGGCGATCTCGTCCAGGTCGCGCAACGGGCCCAGGATCGCCAGGCCCACCTCGTGACTGGGGATCTCGGCGGCCCCCTTGGCCCGGACGGACTCCTCCACCCGCTGCGCGAGCAGCGCGAGCGAGTCGTCGTCGACCGGCCGGCCCTGGCACGCCTTGCGCACCCCGCCGATGATCTTCGTGCGGCTGAACGGCTCGGTCACCCCGCTGCGCTTGACGACCGCGAGGACCGCCTCCTCGACGGTGGTGAACCGCTTGCCGCACTCCGGGCAGGACCGTCGCCGTCGGATGAGCTGGCCGTCGTCGGCCTCCCGCGAGTCGACCACCCGGGAGTCAGCGTGCCGGCAGTACGGACACCGCATCGCGCACCTCCTAATCGTGATCAACCACGTCGTACCGGGCGCACCCGGGCACGACTCACCACGGCGGTGCCATGCGCACACAGCGCCCGCCGTGATCAACCTTACGGGAGTGCGGTCGGTAGTCAGACCCAACCTGTAGGCAACTTACGCCCGTGTCACTACTACATCTAGGGGTCGACCGTATGTCGCCGGGGAAGCCGGGTCAAGTTGGCCGGCGTGTCCGGCGCGTCACGGACCATCCGGTCAGCCACCGTCCCCGCAACGCGCCCGAACACCCAACGCCACCGCCCCGACCCGATTACCGGCCAGCCGACCGGGACCAGCCGCGAAACGGTCGACCATCGAACACCAGTTCTACCTGACGTACCATTTATCAGAACATCCGTACGACCAGAGCCCTTTTTCACCCCGACACGCCGGAGTAGGTCGTACAGATGTTTGAAAATGACTGATCTCACCTATACGGTCATGAACAACGTGGCACCACCGCACGCACCACGAGCCGACGAGGCACCCAGCGCCGACCAGGGAGGACGGACGTGACCGAGGACCGGGCCAGCCGGCCGAAGAGCCCGCAGCAGATCACCGAGGCGGGCCCCCCGGCCACCCGACGCCGCAGCGCCGCGCGCAGCCGGACGGGCCAGCCCGCCGTGCGCCCGGTCACTCCGGTGGTCAGCGCCTTCCCCGATCCGGCGACAGTCGACCTGACCGCCCGTCAGCGCCGCATCCTGGAGTTCATCCGCAACTGGGTGGAGCGGCACGGCTACCCGCCGAGCGTCCGGGAGATCGGCGAGGCGGTCGGCCTGGTGTCGCCGTCAAGCGTCGCCTACCAGCTCAAGGAGCTGGAGAAGAAGGGCTTTCTGCGCCGCGACCCGAACCGGCCGCGCGCGGTGGACGTCCGCGCCCCCAGCGAAGCGATCGACGACGAGCTGTCGCGGGCCCAGCGGCCCGCCCCGGCGTACGTGCCGATGCTCGGTCGGATCGCCGCCGGTGGGCCGATCCTCGCCGAGCAGGCTGTGGAGGACATCTTCCCGCTCCCCCGCGAGCTGGTGGGTGAGGGCGAGGTCTTCATGCTCCAGGTCAAGGGTGACTCGATGCTCGACGCGGCGATCTGCGACGGCGACTGGGTGGTCGTCCGGCAGCAGCCGACCGCCGACTCCGGCGAGATCGTGGCCGCCATGCTCGACGGCGAGGCGACGGTGAAGACCTACCGGCGGCGCGACGGGCACGTCTGGCTGATGCCGCAGAACCCGGCCTTCGACCCGATCCCCGGCGACGACGCCACCATCATGGGCCGGGTCGTGGCGGTGCTCCGCCGGATCTGACCGATCGGCGGGTGGGTGCCGTCGGCGCTCACCCGCACCGCCCAGCAGGGGCGGGGTGAGCGCCCACTCAACGCCGATCAGTAACGGTCGCCCCGGTGACCGCGACCGCCCCCGGGATACTGGCCGTACGGGTCGACGGGCTCGTCGTCACGTCGGCGACCGGGACGCTGACCCCGCTGGTCGGGCTCCTGCCCACCGCGCCTCGGTGGCTCAGCACGACCGGCGCCGGGCTGGCCGCCGTCGCCGCCGTAGACGCCGCCGCCGGGACGACCACCGCCGCCCTGCGGACGACCACCATTACCGCCCTGCGGACGACCACCGCCCTGGGTGCGACCGCTGCCCTCGGGACGTCCACCGGCCGGTGGACGACCGCCACCTCCCTGGGGACGACCACCGGCGCCGGCCGGAGGGCGACCGCCGCCGCCATACACACCGGCACCGCCGCCGTCCGGTCGGGGCGCACCATAGCCGCCGTCAGCCGGGGCCGGCCGGCCACCGCCGTACACGGCACCACCTGCCGGGGCCGGAGCACCGCGACCCGCCCCGCCCGCCGGTGCCGGACCACCGCGACCGCCGTAGACCGCGCCACCGGCCGGCGCGCCGCCTCCGTAGACACCACCCCGCCGGTCATCCTCGGCCGGGAACCCGTCGACGGCCCGGCCCGCGCGCGGGCCGAACGGCTCGCCGTCCGGGTCCGAGGTGTCGGATTCGTCAGCGGTCGGCGGCCGACGACGGGCGCGAACAATGCCGAAGATGCCGGCGGCGACCAACAGCAGGCCGATCAGCCCGACCGCGCCGACCAGATACGTGATGTCGTCGAGGCTCAGCCCGTCGGTCCAGGACTTCGAGGCGGCCGGCTTGCCGCCCTCCTCCGGCCCCAGTGGCGCGGCGGTCGAGCTGGACGGGGCGTAGCTGAGGATGTCCAGCGGCTCGTCCTCGGCGAACCGGCCCGCGTCGGAGACGGTGAGGAACGACTTGCCGTCCGGGGTGTAGCTGATCGCCTCGCCGAACGGGTCCGCCAACGGCGTCACCCGCGGCTTGCCGCTGGTGAGCGCACCCACGATGTCGCCACCGGTCACGTCGAACTCGAAGGCGTCCGCGTAGGTGCGCAGGACCACCCGTGAGCCGTCCGGTGCCCGGGACGCGCCGGTGATGGCGATCCGGCCGAAGGTGTTGAGGGTGTTCTCCGTCTGGGTCTTCGGCAGCGTGAGCTCGCCGGCCTTGCGCATCGGCACCGGGTCGGTGTCGCCGCTCTTCAGGGCCGCCGACGGCGTGTAGATCTCCGCCTTGCCGCTTGTCACCTTGGTGATGATCAACGGCTTTCCGTCGTCGCCGATCAGCAGCGCCTCGGCGTCGTGCGGTTTCGCCTCCGGGTAGGAGAGCCGGTGCAGCGTCGGCTGCTTGGCTCCGGTGACCGGCATCGACCAGAGCGCGACGCGGCTGCGGCGCTCCTTCGAGTCGGGGTTGTCGCCGGTGTCGGCGATCCAGAGGGTGCGGCCGTCCTTGGACAGGGCGAGATCCTCGGTGTCGAACGGACCCTGCCCCGAGTAGCGGACCGGCTCCTTCGAGATCTTGCACTTGCTGTCGAGGAAGAAGACCCGCTTGCGCTCCGCGACGTCGGTGCCGTCGTTGATGACGATGTAGCCACTCTTGGTGGCGACCAGCCCGGACAGCTCCCGTAGGCGCTCGTCGGTGATCGTGCACCGCTTCTGGCCGGCCTTGGCGGCGGGCGGCCCGGACGACCCAGGGGCGGGAGCCGCCACGGCGACTCCGGCGAGCGCCACGGTTGCCCCGAGCAGGCCGAGGGCAACCGTGACCGAGGAAACAACGCGGCGCATTCGGCCAGTGTCGCATGCCGCGCGTTTCCGGTGGATGACGCCGGGGCCGCTCAGGATCGGCTGCCGGCCGCCTGCTCCTGTCGCTGCACGTCGAACGCCACAAGCTCGGCGGCCAGCTCTGCGCCGACACGGACGTGCAGCAGGGTGCCCTCCGGGAGGTGCGACGTGCTGAGCACCTCGCCCGTGCGGTGCGCCCGGGCCACCAGGTCACCCCGGTCGTACGGAAGCACGGCCCGGACCTCCACGGCCGGGCTCGGCAGCCGGTCCTCGATCGCCGCGCGCAGCCCGTCGATGCCCCGCCCGGAGTGCGCGGACACGAAGATCGCGTCCGGCCAGAGCCGCTTGAGCCGTAGCAGCGTGTCCTCGTCCGCCGCGTCGGTCTTGTTGACCACCAGCAGCTCGGGGAGCCGGTCCGCGCCGACCTCGGCGAGCACCTCGTGCACCGCCCGGACCTGCTCCTCCGGATCCGGGTGGGTGCCGTCGACGACGTGCACCACCAGATCCGCCTCCGCGACCTCCTCGAGCGTCGAGCGGAACGCCTCGACGATCTGGTGCGGCAGGTGCCGGACGAAGCCGACGGTGTCGGAGAGGGTGTAGAGCCGCCCGTCCGAGGCGGTGGCCTTACGGGTGGTCGGATCAAGGGTGGCGAAGAGCGCGTTCTCCACCAGCACGCCCGCACCGGTCAACCTGTTGAGCAGGCTGGACTTGCCGGCGTTGGTGTAACCGGCGATCGCCACGGCGGGCACGGAGTTGCGGGTGCGTCGGGCACGCTTGGTCACGCGTACCGTCTTCATGCTCTTGATCTCGCGCCGCAGCCGCGAGATGCGGTGCCGGATGCGTCGCCGGTCGGTCTCCAGCTTGGTCTCACCGGGACCACGGACACCCACACCGCCGCCGGCGCCGCCGCCCCGGCCGGAACCACCTGTCTGCCGGGAGAGCGTCTCACCCCAACCGCGCAGCCGGGGCAGCAGGTATTCGAGCTGGGCCAGCTCGACCTGCGCCTTACCTTCCTTGCTCTTGGCGTGCTGGGCGAAGATGTCGAGGATCAGCGCGGTGCGGTCGACGACCTTGACCTTGGTGCGCTGCTCCAGGTTGCGCAGCTGCGACGGGGACAACTCACCGTCACAGATGACCGTGTCGGCGCCGGTGGAGAGCACCACCGCGCCGAGGTCGTCGACCTTGCCGCGGCCGATGTACGTGGCCGGGTCGGGTCGGGTACGACGTTGGATGAGCCCTTCGAGCACCTGCGAACCGGCGGTCTCGGCCAGCGCGGCGAGCTCGGTCAGTGAGTTTTCCGCGTCCGTGACCGTGCCTTCGGTCCAGACGCCCACCAGGACGACCCGCTCCAGCCGCAGCTGCCGGTATTCCACCTCGGTGACGTCGGTGAGCTCGGTCGACAGGCCCGGGACGCGTCGGAGGGACTGCCGCTCCGACAGCTCCATCTCGCCAGTGGTGACGTCGTCGAGCTCGTCCTCGACGGGGACAAAGCTCTCCTGGTCTCGCAAGCGGTTCTCCTGTCCGTTTTGATAAGTAGAACGTAATCCTGACATGACACAACGCCGAACGCACCTGCTATATGCCCATGGTGAAGGTCGCCAAAAGTGGGGGCGAATGCTGGTCGGCGGCGACAACCCGGTAGAAATGCGGGCGGCGGCCGACCGGCCGCACAGCCGTTACGGAGGGATCCCGTGGCCATCACCCGACTGCCGAGCGCCGGATTTTCGATCACGATCCGGATCGCCGTGACCGCGGACGCCTCCTCGATCGGCCGGCTCACCACCTCCGTCGGCGAGGCCGGGGCGATCGTCACGGCGCTTGACGTGGTGGACTCGGACCCGACCCACGTGATCGTCGACCTGACCTGCGACACCGCCGACGCCGGTCACGCCGACCAGGTGGTCGAGGCGCTGACCGCGCTTGACGGCGTGGACGTGCGCAAGGTGTCCGACCGGACCTTCCTGCTGCACCTGGGCGGCAAGATCGAGGTGACCTCGAAGGTCGCGCTGCGCAACCGTGACGAGCTGTCCCGCGCGTACACCCCGGGGGTGGCCCGGGTCTGCATGGCGATCGCGGAGAACCCGGCCGACGCCCGGCGACTGACCATCAAGCGCAACACCGTCGCGGTGGTCAGCGACGGCTCGGCCGTGCTCGGCCTGGGCAACCTCGGCCCGGCCGCGTCGCTGCCGGTCATGGAGGGCAAGGCCGCGCTGTTCAAGCGCTTCGGCGGGGTGGACGCCTGGCCGGTGGTGCTCGACACCCAGGACACCGACGAGATCGTGCAGATCGTCAAGGCGATCGCGCCGGCCTACGGCGGCATCAACCTGGAGGACATCGCCGCGCCGCGCTGCTTCGAGATCGAAGCCCGGCTGCGCGAGGCGCTCGACATCCCGGTCTTCCACGACGACCAGCACGGCACCGCGATCTGCGTGCTGGCCGCGCTGACGAACGCGCTGCGGGTGGTGGGCAAGCAGCTCCAGGACGTCCGGGTCGTGGTCTCCGGGGCCGGCGCGGCCGGCACCGCGATCATGAAGCTGCTGCTGCGCCAGGGCGTCGGCGACATCATCGCGTACGACCGGGAGGGCGCCCTGCACCGCGGGCTGACCGGGCTCAACTCGGCGTGGCAGTGGCTGGCGGAGAACACCAACAGGGAGAACTACTCCGGCGACCTGCCCGGGGCGATCCGGGGCGCCGACGTGTTCATCGGAGTCAGCGCACCGAACCTGCTCACCGGCGACGACATCGCCCAGATGGCCAAGGACTCGATCGTCTTCGCGCTGGCCAACCCGGACCCGGAGGTCGACCCGCGGGAGGCGCGCAAGCACGCCGCGGTGGTCGCCACCGGCCGCTCGGACCAGCCGAACCAGATCAACAACGTGCTCGCCTTCCCCGGGGTGTTCCGCGGCATGCTCGACGCGCACGCCGAGGAGTTCACCGAGGAGATGGCCATCGCGGCCGCCCGGGCCATCGCGGACGTGGTCGGCGAAGAGAAGATCAACCCGACGGTGATCGTGCCGAGCGTCTTCGACTCCCGGGTCGCCCCGGCCGTCGCCGCCGCCGTCCGCGCCGCCGCGCACAACCCCAGCCCGCTCCCGGCCGCCGACCCCGGCCCGGCCGACCTCCCCGAGATCGCGGCCAACGCCAGCGCCACCCCGTAAACCCGCCGTTGGTGATCAAGAGGTTTGCGTCAGGAATCGCGCTGATTCTGACGCAAACCTCTTGATCAACTAGCCCTGGAGACGCCGCTGAGGACCGACCTCGGCGCCAAGGTCAACCACCTGACCGCGTACCCGAGCAACCGCAGCGTCCGGGTGCCCAGCGGGGC
>NZ_JBSGIV010000115.1:0-10080 GCF_053605225.1 Micromonospora sp. NPDC003944 | reverse complement strand
GTTTGCGTCACGCTGCCCGGCGTGTCGTGACGCAAACCTCTTGATCAACGTGGGATCAGGGGGGTGGGGTGGGATCAGGGGTTAGGGGTTTGTTAGGGCTTGGTCTACCAGGGACTTGGCTTCTTCCTGGATCTTCTTTAGGTGGTCGGGGCCTTGGAAGGACTCGGCGTAGATCTTGTAGACGTCTTCCGTGCCGGAGGGCCTTGCGGCGAACCAGCCGGACTCGGTGCTGACCTTGAGGCCGCCGATCGGCGCGCCGTTGCCGGGGGCGGTGGTCAGCGTCGCGGTGATCGGCTCGCCGGCCAGCTCGGTGGCGGTGACCTGCTCCGGGGAGAGCTTGCCGAGCACGGCCTTCTGCTCGCGGGTGGCCGGGGCGTCGATCCGGGCGTACGCGGGCGCGCCGAAGCGCTCGGCCAGCTCCGCCCAGTGCTCGCTCGGGCTGCGCCCGGTGGTGGCCAGGATCTCGGCGGCGAGCAGGCAGAGCAGCAGGCCGTCCTTGTCGGTGGTCCAGGTCGAGCCGTCGCGACGGAGGAACGACGCTCCGGCGCTCTCCTCGCCACCGAAGCCGACCGCACCGTCGAGCAGGCCGGGCACGAACCACTTGAAGCCGACCGGGACCTCCAGCAGCGGCCGGCCCAGGTCGGCGGCGACCCGGTCGATCATCGACGAGGAGACCAGCGTCTTGCCCACCGCCGCGGCCGGGCCCCATTCGGTACGGGTACGGAACAGGTGACCGATCGCCACCGCCAGGTAGTGGTTGGGGTTCATCAGCCCGGCGTCCGGGGTGACGATGCCGTGCCGGTCGGCGTCCGCGTCGTTGCCGGTGGAGATCTGGAAGTCGGCACGGGCGGCGATCAGCGACGCCATCGCGTTCGGCGAGGAGCAGTCCATCCGGATCTTGCCGTCGCCGTCCAGGGTCATGAACCGCCAGGTCGGGTCGACGGTCGGGTTGACCACGGTCAGGTCCAGACGGTGTCGCTCGGCGATCTCACCCCAGTACGCCACGCTCGCCCCACCCAGCGGGTCCGCGCCGATCCGCACCCCGGCGTCGCGGATCGCGTCGATGTCGATCGCCGCCGGCAGGTCGTCGACGTAGTTGGCGAGGAAGTCGTACTCCCCGGTGGTGTCCGCGGCCCGCGCCCGCGCGTAGGTGATCCGGCGGACCTCCTTGAGCCCGGCGGCCAGGATCGCGTTGGCCCGGTCCTGGATCCACCGGGTCACGTCGGTGTCGGCCGGCCCGCCGTTGGTGGGGTTGTACTTGAAGCCGCCGTCGTCGGGCGGGTTGTGCGACGGCGTGATCACGATGCCGTCGGCGAGCCCGCTGGTCCGCCCCCGGTTGTGGGTGAGGATCGCGTGCGACAGGGCCGGCGTCGGGGTGTAGCCGTCCCGGCTGTCCACCAGCACGGTGACCCCGTTTGCGGCGAGCACCTCCAGGGCGTCCACCGCGGCCGGCGCGGAGAGCGCGTGGGTGTCCCGGGCGAGGAACAGCGGGCCGTCGAGGCCCTGCTCCCGCCGGTAGTCGCAGAGCGCCTGGGTGACCGCGAGGATGTGGTCGGAGTTGAACGCGTTGCGCAGGCTGGAGCCGCGGTGGCCGGAGGTGCCGAAGGAGACCTGCTGCGCCGGGTCCGCGGGGTCCGGGTGCTCGGCGTAGTAGGCGGTCACCAGGCGCGGCACGTCGACCAGGTCGGCGGGCTGGGCGGGCTGGCCGGCACGGGGGTGGGTCACTGCGGGATCCTCCTCGAGGAGTGCGGGTCGGTCACGGCACGACCTTCTGGCCCTTGCCGATCACCACGATGCCGTTGTCGGAGACGGTGTAGCGCTGCCTGTCCTTCTCCAGGTCGACGCCGATCTCGACGCCCTCCGGGACGAACACGTTCTTGTCCAGGATGGCCCGCCGGACCACCGCGTGGCGGCCGATCTCCACACCCTCCATCAGCACCGAGCCCTCGACGTGCGCCCAGGAGTGCACCCGCACCTTCGGCGAGACGATCGAGTTCTCCACCAACGAGCCGGAGATCACCACGCCCGGGGAAACCATCGAGCCGACCGCGCGGCCGACCCGCTCACCCCACTGGTGGACGAACTTCGCCGGCGGCCACGGCAACTGCTCGGTGTAGATCGGCCAGTCGAAGTTGTACATGTTGAAGACGGGGTGCACGTTGATCAGATCCATGTGCGCGTCGTAGAACGAGTCGAGCGTCCCCACGTCCCGCCAGTAGCCGCGGTCGCGGTCGGTGCTGCCCGGCACCTCGTTGTCACGGAAGTCGTAGACGTTCGCCTCGCCCCGCTCGACGAGCATCGGGATGATGCTGCCGCCCATGTCGTGCTTGCTGGTCTTGTCTTCGGCGTCGCGCTCGACCGCCTCGCAGAGCGCCCGGGTGGTGAAGACGTAGTTGCCCATCGAGGCGTAGATCTCGTCCGGCGCGTCGGGCAGGCCGACCGCGTCGGTGGGCTTCTCCCGGAACGCCCGGATCCGCTTGCCGTCCTCGGCGACCTCGATGACACCGAACTGGTCGGCGGTCGACAGCGGCTGGCGGATGCCGGCGACGGTCACGGCGGCACCGGAGGCGATGTGGTCCTCCACCATCTGCCGCGGGTCCATCCGGTAGATGTGGTCGGCGCCGAAGACGATCACGTAGTCGGGCTGCTCGTCGTTGATCAGGTTGAAGCTCTGGTAGATGGCGTCGGCCGAGCCGGCGAACCACCACGGGCCACGACGCTGCTGCGCGGGCACCGGGGTCACGTAGTTGCCGAGCAGCGTCGACATCCGCCAGGTCTTGGTGATGTGTCGGTCGAGGGAGTGGGACTTGTACTGGGTCAACACGACGATCTTGAGATAGCCGGCGTTGGCCAGGTTGGAGAGGACGAAGTCGACCATGCGGTACATCCCGCCGAACGGGACGGCCGGCTTGGCCCGGTCCGTGGTGAGTGGCATCAGGCGCTTGCCCTCCCCACCCGCCAGGACGATCGCGAGCACCTTGGCAGCCATGCCCCGACGCTATCCACCCGCGTCGCACTTCACCACTCGTACGGGGACTCTTCTGCACTAGGGTGCGGGGTCATGACGGAACCCATCCCGCTGCGCGTCGACCTGCTCACCCGCGAGTATCCGCCGGAGGTCTACGGCGGCGCGGGCGTGCACGTCGAGTACCTGGCCCGGGAGTTGCGCCGGCTCGCCGACGTCCGCGTGCACTGCTTCGGCCAGCCGCGTTCCGAGCCGGGCGTCACGGCGTACCCCGAACCGCCCGGCCTGACCGGTGCGAACGCCGCGCTGCGCACGATGGGCGTGGACCTGGAGATGGCCGCCGGCGCGGCCGGCACCGACGTGGTGCACAGCCACACCTGGTACGCGAACATGGCCGGGCACACCGCGAAGCTGCTGCACGGGGTGCCGCACGTGGTGACCGCGCACAGCCTGGAGCCGCTGCGGCCGTGGAAGGCTGAGCAACTCGGCGGCGGCTACGCGCTCTCCTCCTGGATCGAGCGCACCGCGATGGAGGCCGCCGACGCGGTGATCGCGGTCAGCGGGGGCATGCGCAGCGACGTGCTCACCGCCTACCCGCAGATCGACCCGTCGAAGGTCCGGGTGGTCTACAACGGCATCGACACCATTCAGTACGCCCCGGACTCCGGCACCGACGTGCTCGACCGGCTCGGCGTCGACCCGTCCCGACCGAGCGTGGTCTACGTGGGGAGGATCACCCGGCAGAAGGGGCTGCCCTACCTGCTGCGGGCCGCCCGGGAACTGCCGGCCGACACCCAGCTCGTGCTGCTCGCCGGCGCACCGGACACCGCCGAGATCGCCGCCGAGGTGGAGGAGCTTGTCGCCGAGCTGCTGGCCAACCGCTCCGGCGTGGTCTGGGTGGCCGAGATGCTGCCCAAGCCCGAGGTGATCCAGGTGCTCACCCACGCCACGGTCTTCGTCTGCCCGTCGGTGTACGAGCCGATGGGCATCGTCAACCTGGAGGCGATGGCCTGCGAGACGGCCGTGGTGGCGACCGCCACCGGCGGCATCCCCGAGGTGGTGGCCGACGACGAGACCGGCCTGCTGGTGCCGATCGAGCAGGCCACCGACGGGTCCGGTACCCCGCTGGAGCCGGAGAAGTTCGTGGCAGACCTGGCGGCAGCGGTCAACACCCTGCTCGCCGACCCGGCGCGAACCGAGCGGTTCGGCCTGGCCGGCCGGCGGCGCGCGGTCGAGCACTTCTCCTGGGACGCCATCGCCCGCCAGACCCTGGAGGTCTACCGCTCGGTCGGCGCGGCCTGAGAGAGACGACAGCGCGGTACGACGAACTCGAAGCAGCGATGCCGATCAGGTCGCAGATCAACTCGGGTTTCACTTCGGGGAAGTTGCTGGGTCGACGACGCCTTGAGGCAGCAACTTCCCCGGAAGTGCGCGGATCCTGCCGTGCGTCACCAGGGGTGGGGCGGACCGGCGGGCTTGGCCGCGCGCGAACGGATCTCGCGCAGTAGGTTGGCGGGGTGACTGGACGGTTCCCGATCGAAGACGTCTCCCCCGTCGTCTCGTGCGGGCGGTACCCGGCCAAGGCGGTGGTCGACGAGCCGGTTCCGGTGTCGGCGCGCGCCTACCGGGAGGGGCACGACGCGCTGGGCTGCAACGTGGTGTGGGCCGGTCCGGACGGCGAGCAACGGCCGTTCACCCGGATGCGGCCGGGCGAGCCCGGCCAGGACCGCTGGCACGCCACCATCGCGCCGGACACCGTCGGCTCGTGGACCTTCTCCGTCGAGGCTTTCCAGGACCCGTACCTGACCTGGCAGAACGCGGTTACCAAGAAGATCGCCGCCGGTCAGGGGCCGGAGGACCTGGCCAACGACCTGGCCGAGGGCGCCCGGGTACTCACCGCCGCGCAGGGCCTCGTCCCGGACGCCGACCGCCCCCGGGTCGCCGACGCGCTCACCGCGCTCGTCGACACCGACCTGCCGCTGGCGCAGCGGGTCGGCCCGGCGCTGGCCCTGGCCGACCTGCTCTGGGAGCACCCGGTGCGGGAGCTGGTCACCGCCGGTGACACGTACTCCATCTGGGTGGACCGCAAGCGGGCGCTCTACTCGGCCTGGTACGAGTTCTTCCCCCGCTCCGAGGGCGCGGTGGGCGGCCGGTCCGGCACCTTCGCGACCGCCACCGATCGGCTGCCGGGTGTCGCCGCGATGGGCTTCGACGTGCTCTACCTGCCGCCGATCCACCCGATCGGCCGGGTCAACCGCAAGGGCCGCAACAACGCGCTCACCGCCGGCCCGACCGACGTGGGCTCGCCGTGGGCGATCGGCGCCGCCGAGGGCGGCCACGACACGATCCACCCCGATCTGGGTACGCCGGCAGACTTCCGGACCTTCGTCCAGGCGGCTGCGGCGCAGGGCCTGGAGGTGGCGATGGACCTGGCGTTGCAGTGCGCGCCGGACCACCCGTGGGTCACCGAGCACCCGGAGTGGTTCACCACCCGGGCCGACGGCAGCATCGCGTACGCGGAGAACCCGCCGAAGAAGTACCAGGACATCTACCCGGTCAACTTCGACAACGACCCGGAGGGCATCCGGGCCGAGGTGCTGCGGGTGGTGCTCCACTGGGTCGGCGAGGGCATCCGGATCTTCCGGGTGGACAACCCGCACACCAAGCCGTTCGACTTCTGGCACTGGCTGATCGCCGAGGTGAAGGCGGTCGACGAGAACGTGCTGTTCCTGGCCGAGGCGTTCACCCGGCCGGCCATCATGCACGGCCTCGGCAAGATCGGCTTCACCCAGTCGTACACCTACTTCACCTGGCGCACGACGGCCGCCGAGATGCGGGCGTACTGCGAGGAGCTGATCGAGGCGGCCGACTACATGCGGCCGAACTTCTGGCCGAACACCCCGGACATCCTGCACGAGTCGTTGCAGCACGGCGGCCCGCCGATGTTCAAGATCCGGGCGGTGCTGGCCGCGCTGCTCTCCCCCTCCTGGGGCATGTACGCGGGCTTCGAGCTGTTCGAGCACGTGGCCCGGCCGGGCGCGGAGGAGTACCTGGACAACGAGAAGTACGAGCTGCGCCCCCGGGACTGGGCCGCCGCCGAGGCGCAGGGCCGCTCGCTGGCACCGTTCCTCACCACCCTCAACCGGGTACGCCGCGACAACCCGGCCCTGCACCAGCTCCGTAACCTGCGCTTCCACGAGATCGACAACCCGGCGCTGCTGTGCTGGTCCAAGCACGACCCGGAGACCGGCAACACCGTCATCGTGGTCTGCTCGTTCGACTCGCACACCGTGCAGTGGGGCAACACCACCCTCGACATGCCCGCGCTCGGCTTCGACTGGCACGAGCGGTTCACCGTGTTCGATGAGCTGACCGGCACCAGCTACGACTGGGGTCAGCGCAACGCGGTACGCCTCGACCCGTACCTGCAACCCGCGCACGTGCTGACCGTGCGCCGCCCGACGCCACCGGTCGTACCGCAGCTCGCGGGCGCCGAACCGGCGGACCTCACCGTCGCCGACGTGCCGGACGACCTGTCCGGCGGCACCGCCCCGGTGGCCCCGGCCACCGAGCCGTCGCCCCCGGCGAGCGTCGGGGAGCCCCCGGCTGCCCAGCCGCCGCCGGCCCCAGCCACCGCGCCGCAGCCCCCAGCCGCCCAACCGTCGCCCCCCGCCAGCGTCGCGGAGCCCCCGGCTGCCCAGCCGCCGCCGGCCCCGGCCACCGCGCCGCAGGCCCCGGCCAGCGTGGCGGCGACGCCGGCCACGCTGGCGTCCCGGGCTGCGGCCCGTGCGGCTGCCGCCCGCCCGTCCCGCTCCGCGCCGACCGCTCTCGCCCCGAAGGACGACCGATGGACCAGCTGATCTCCGGCGCGACGCACGACCCGCACGCGCTGCTCGGCGCGCACCCGGCCGACTCCTCGACGACGATCCGCACGATGCGCCGGGGTGCCGGCGACGTGGTGCTGCTCGTCGGCGACGAGCGGCACCCGATGAAGCGGGTGCACGACGTGGGCGTCTTCGAGGCGCAGGTCGACGGCACCGTGCTCGACTACCGGGTGGAGGTCGACGGCACCGCGCACGACGACCCGTACCGCTACCCACCGACCCTCGGCGAGCTGGACCTGCACCTCATCCGCGAGGGCCGGCACGAGCGGCTGTGGGAGGCGCTCGGCGCCCGGGTCTTCGACGAGGGCGTGGCGTTCAGCGTCTGGGCGCCGAACGCCCGGGGGGTCCGCGTGGTCGGTGACTTCACCGGCTGGGGCGCCGACGACGGCTGGCCGATGCGATCGCTCGGCTCCAGCGGGGTGTGGGAGTTGTTCGTCCCCAACGCCCGGGTCGGGGCCCGCTACAAGTACCGGGTGCTCGGCGCCGACGGGCAGTGGCGGGACAAGGCCGACCCCCTCGCCGCGTACGCCGAGGTGCCGCCGGCCACCGCCTCGGTGGTGCACCACTCGACGTACCGGTGGAACGACGCGGACTGGCTGGCCCGGCGGGCCGAACGGCAGCCGCACCAGGAGCCGATGAGCGTCTACGAGGTGCACCTCGGCTCGTGGCGGCCCGGCCTGGGCTACCGCGAGCTGGCCGAGCAGCTCACCGCGTACGTCACCGAGTTGGGCTTCACGCACGTGGAGTTCCTGCCGGTGATGGAGCACCCGTTCGGCGGCTCCTGGGGCTACCAGGTCACCGGCTACTACGCGCCGACCTCCCGGTTTGGCGACCCGGACGACTTCCGCTTCCTCGTCGACCGGCTGCACGGGGCCGGCATCGGCGTACTCCTGGACTGGGTGCCCGCGCACTTCCCGAAGGACGAGTGGGCCCTCGCGCGGTTCGACGGCACCCCGCTCTACGAGCACCCCGACCCGCGGCGCGGCGAGCACCCCGACTGGGGCACGTACGTCTTCGACTTCGGCCGCAACGAGGTCCGCAACTTCCTGGTCGCCAACGCCCTCTACTGGTGCGACCAGTTCCACGTCGACGGGCTGCGGGTCGACGCGGTCGCCTCGATGCTCTACCTGGACTACTCCCGCAACCACGGCGAGTGGGCCCCGAACACGTACGGCGGCCGGGAGAACCTGGAGGCCATCGCGTTCCTGCAGGAGGTGAACGCAACCGTCTACAAGCACCACGCCGGCGTCGTCATGATCGCCGAGGAGTCCACCGCCTGGCCGGGGGTCACCCGCTCCACCGCCGACGGCGGGCTGGGCTTCGGGTTCAAGTGGAACATGGGCTGGATGCACGACACCCTGCTCTACACCTCGAAGGACCCGATCTACCGCCAGCACCACCACCACCAGCTCACCTTCTCCCTGGCGTACGCCTGGAGCGAGAACTACGTGCTGCCGATCAGCCACGACGAGGTCGTGCACGGCAAGGGCTCACTCGCCGGCAAGATGCCCGGCGACACCTGGCAGCGACTGGCGAACGTGCGGGCGCTGCTGGCGTACAAGTGGGCACACCCCGGCAAGCAGCTTCTGTTCATGGGCTCCGAGCTGGCCGACGACCGGGAGTGGAGCGAGGAACGCGGCCTCGACTGGTACCTCCTGCACGACCCGGCCCGCGCCGGCGTGCAACGGCTCGTCGGCGACCTCAACCGGGTCTACCGGGACACCCCGGCGCTCTGGGCGCAGGACACCGAACCAGCCGGCTTCCGCTGGATCGCCGGCGACGACGTCGCCAACAACACCGTGTCCTTCGTCCGGATCGCCCCGGACGGCTCGACGCTCGTCTGCGTGGCGAACTTCTCCGCCCAGCCGCTGCACGACTACCGGATCGGGTTGCCGGCCGGCGGGACGTGGCAGGAGGTGCTCAACACCGACGCCCACCACTACGGCGGGTCGGGCGTGGGCAACCTGGGGGCGGTGCACGCCGAGGACGTGCCGTGGCACGGAATGGTGGCTTCGGCGGCCCTTCAGGTGCCGCCGCTGGGCGCGATCTGGCTCCGCCAGAGCTGACAGTCGCCGCTGACCGCCGGAAGGGTTGGGCTTACGGCAGATCGGCGCAGACCTGTACTAGCGTTGACGCCGTGAGCAATCGTGCGGCGAGGTACGAACCGATGACGATCGCACGGCTGGGTGTCCTGCTCGTCGGGGGCGACGACACCAGGCGGTGGCGTCTGGTGGCGGAGTTCCTGGAGGAGTACGGCTGGGAAGCATCCGCGCGTCGCGCTGACCTGCTGATCCAGGAGCCAGCCCCAACAGGTGACGATCGTTGGGATGTCTTCCTCGCGGCATTGGCGGAGTATCTCTCCGCCCGCGACGGGCGCGGCGCACCCTCGTGGGTCGAGACGCGGTCGCTACGGCAGTTCTGGTTTCCCTTCAACACGCGCGCCGCCCGCGTCGACGCCGTGGTGCACGCGCCTGCGGCATTCCGGCGCCGTGGGGTGTTCATCTCCCCGCAGGAGTTGAAGGTCGCGTGAGTGCTCCCGACCCGCTGCTGGATCGTACTGCCATCGAGGACGCCTTCCGCCGGCTCGGTGACCGGTTGGCGAAGCGCGGTGTGGTCGCCGACCTGTATATCTTCGGTGGAGCTGCCATGGCGCTGGCCTACGACGCCCGACGGTCGACGCGCGACATAGACGCCGTTTTTCAGCCGCACGGCATCGTCCTCGACGAAGCGCGGGCCGTCGCGGATGAGCTAGGGCTGCCGCAGTGGTGGCTCAACGAACAGGCGAGCGTGTACGTCGCCGTTGGCGGGGACCCGGAGGCACCACGAGTCTTCGATCACCCTGGCCTGCGGGTCTCGGCGGCGTCCCCGGAGCATCTGCTTGCCATGAAGGTTCTCGCGGCACGACGCCGAGACGCCGAAGACATCCGCTTCCTCGTGGAGCACCT
The DNA here is from genome assembly GCF_053605225.1 of Micromonospora sp. NPDC003944. NCBI lineage: Bacteria > Bacillati > Actinomycetota > Actinomycetes > Micromonosporales > Micromonosporaceae > Micromonospora > Micromonospora sp. NPDC003944. Next base: position 286 of record NZ_JBSGIV010000115.1, on the reverse strand, counting down.
CGGGCTGAACAACCCCGAAGAGGTCCTCGGCCTTTGCGCCGAGATCTTCCCGGACGAAGAGGTCCCCGGCCGGGCGAGGCTTGTCCTTGAAGACGTGTTCGACGTCCGGTAGCCCGGCATAAGCCGTCGACCAGACCATTTCGGCTTCGCCCAGCCACTGCACCACTACCGGATCGCCGTGCCGGCCGGCGGTCAGACCTCGGCGGGCGCCCTCGCCCCGCAGGCGGTGCAGCAGCTGGCTCAGCGCCCAGGCGCACTCCTGCGGCCCACGCCCGGCCGACAGCAG
>NZ_JBSGIV010000114.1:0-11164 GCF_053605225.1 Micromonospora sp. NPDC003944 | reverse complement strand
GCCTCGCCTGCGTCCCCACGCCGATCGGGTCGACCTGGCCGTCCTCGCCGCCGCCACCCCCGACTCGCAGCCGGGCTTCCCGATGTGTCACCTGAACACCCGTGGCGGGTGGGCCGGCCCGGGCGCGTCCAGACCCGCCTGGACCCGCGCCGCCTAGGCGAAACCGAACAGCGGCGGGAAGACGAGGACCACGATCCAGGCCCACGCCGCGTACACCGGCAGGTAGCCGGTCTGCCATCGTTCCAGCGCCCCGAACGGCGTGCGCCGACGGATGAAGGACAGCAGCAACCAGGCCGACCACGCGAGGTTGACCAGGAGGACCACGTTCTCGCCGAGCGCGGCCGCGCGATTGGGCGTACTCCCGTACTCGTCGGTGATGCGCCCGGTGATCTCCAGCAGGACCAGCACGTCGATGGCCAACGCACTGACCACCAGCGCGAGTTGCAGTTTGTCGAACGGGCCGGGCGGAGCCAGCGGGTCGCGGGCCGAGAGCGAGTAGAGCAGCAGCCCCAGCACCACGACCAGCAGCAGGTCGAAGAGGATCAGCGCCTCACGCTCGACGTCGATGCCATGGCTGGTCCAGACGACAGCGACGAGGAAGGCGAGCAGGGCCGCCGTGAAGAGCGGGGTGAACAGCCGGGTGAGGACCGGCGCGATGTTCTCGACGACACTCTGCTTGGCCTCGACGAGCCACCCGGCCACGACGACCGCGGCGGCGGCGCCACAGGGCAGCAGCCACTGCGAGATGAACTCCTCCGGAACGATCCCGATGGCCGCGAAGGTGTTGAACAGGAACGCGGCGAGCACGCCGCCGCCGAGGGCCATCAGCACGAAGTAGATGAACCACTCGCCGGTGAAGCGGACGAAGTCCATCCGCCGACGGGAGGAGCGCCAGTCGTCGGCGACGTAGGCCAGACCGACCACCAGCCACAGGGCGATGGGGAGGTGGATGCTGGTGACGACCACGGACTGCGAGTCGTCCGCCAGGGGGTAGGCGTTGGCCGCCACGGCGCCGAGGGCGAAGAGCCCCGCCAGTGCCGCGACCACCGGCCGTCGTGCGCCCCGACGCCAGGCCAGGTACGCCGCCAACCAGGGCAGCGCGAACAGTGTGACGTTTCGCGCGTAGAACGAGCCGTCGTCGGCGAGACTCAGCCCGAACAGCGCCGGCACCTTCACCGACGCCAGCGCACCCGCCGCGCAGCCGAGCATGACCCACAGGTCCCGCCGGGGGCGCGCGTCACCGGACGGGCCGCCGGGGTCGCCGGTCAGCACCAACTGCTTCCAGAGTCGTTCCGAGTGCTCCCGGGCGAACTCGCGGGAGAGTTCGTCGAGGCTGCCCATCCGTTTCACCGCGACCAGGAACGCCTCGTCCGGGCTCAGGCCCGCGGCGACGAGTTCGTCGACCGAGCCGCGAAGGTGGTCTTCCAACTCGTCGGCGTCCACCGCCTGCAGCTCCCGGCGGCGCAGCACGTACCGGCGCCACTGCTCGAACTGCGCCTCCAACTCCTCCGACCCACCGTGCGCCGTCATCCGAGACCCGCCAACGGGTGCACCGCCACCGGCGCGCGGTCGTGCCAGATCTCCTTGAGCGCGCCCACGACGGTGTCCCACTGCCGGCGCTGCTCGGCCAGCTCAGCCAGGCCCCGGTCGGTGACGCGGTAGTACTTGCGCTTTCGCTCGCCGGCGACCGACTGCCAGCTCGACTCCAGGTGGCCGAGGCGCTCGAGCCGGTGCAGCAACGGGTACAGGAGCCCCTCGGTCCACTCCAGCTCACCCCCGGACAGCTCGTTGATCCGTCGGAGGATGGCGTACCCGTAACTCTCGCCCTCGGCCAGGATGCCGAGCACCATCGGTGTCGCCGAGGCGGCGACCAGATCCTTGGTGACCTTCACGAAACCTCCCACCCCAAACCCTAGAAGTACGATGCATAGTACTGCTAGGTATGGCCCGTTGTCGCCGAGAAACCGCTGGGATGTCGGTGCTGGTGTCGCGACAATGACCCCCGTGCAGGAGGTCGAAGTCGTCGTCGCCCATCGGGAACGCGCGACCCTGCGCGTCGGCGACGTGTTCCTGAAGGTCGACGCCCAACCGGGGCGTACCGACGTCGAGGTCGCCGCGATGGCGCTGGCGCCGGTCCCGACACCCGAGGTCCTCTGGCACAAGCCACCCGTGCTCGCGCTCGCCGCCCTGCCCGGGACGGCACTCGGCCGTCTCGGCGAGCCGTCGACCGCCTCGTCGGCGGCCTGGGCCGCGGCGGGCGCCGCCGCTCGGACGCTGCACGACGCGCCGCTACCACCGTGGCCCGGTCGCAGCCGCGACCAGTTGGCATCCCAGCTCGACGCCGAGTGCGGGCAGCTCGTCGCCAACGGCGTCCTCCCCCGCGACCTGGTCATGCGCAACCGCCAGGTCGCCGAGGCGGCGCTCCGGCCGTGGAATCCGGTGTTCACGCACGGCGACCTGCAGATCACCCACGTCTTCGTCGACGGTGACGAGATAACCGGGGTGCTCGACTGGTCCGAGGCGTGCCAGGGCGATGCCCACTTCGACCTCGCCATCTTGACGCTCGGCCACGAGGAGCGCCTCGACGACGTCCTCGCCGGTTACCGCGCCGACGTCGACCTGGACGTGATCCGCGCCTGGTGGTCCTTGCGAAGCCTGCTGGCGATCCGCTGGCTCGCCGAGCACGGCTTCGACCCGTGGGCACCGGGCTGCGAGGTCGACGTGCTGGAATCCCGGCTGTGACGGGCGTCAGTCCAGGGTGACCACCCAGCGAGCGCCCTCGCCCCGCGCCAGCCGGTCGAACGCCACGGGCGCGTCGTCCAACGGAACCACTCCGCTGACCAGCACCCGCAGGTCAAGTGCGCGGTCGGCGAGTTCGGCCGCCAGCACCGGCACCTCCCGGTCCGGGTCGGACGAGCCGTACACCGAGGAGCGCAGGGTGCGCGCGGAGTGGAAGATGTCGAGCGCGCCCAGGCTGACCATGTCGTCCTTCGCGCCCATGCCGACCACTGTCACCGCTCCCCCACGACGGGTGAGCCGCCAGGCGGCCCGGATGGTGGCGGCCCGACCGACACACTCGAAGGCGTGGTCGACCCCGCGACCCTCGCTGCGCGCGCGTACCTCCTTGGAGAGCCGGTCGTCGGAGAGCAGGAAGTCGGTCGCCCCGGCGGCGAGGGCCAAATCCCGTTTCGCCTCCGCGACGTCGACGGCCAGGACCGTCGTGGCACCCGCCCGGCGGGCCGCGCTCAGCACGGCGAGCCCGACCCCACCGAGCCCGACGACCGCGACCGACTCACCGGGCGCGACCCCCGCGGTGTTGCGGACCGCGCCGACTCCGGTGAGCACCGCACAGCCGAGCAGTGCGGCCTGCTCGGGCGGCAGCCCGGCGGGGATCGGGATGACGGCCCGCTCGGGTACCACCACCGCCTCGGCGAGCGCGCCGAGGCCGAGGGTCAGGTGCAGCGGAACCCCGTCGTCGGTCTCGCCGCGCGGCATGGTCGGGGCCGTGGTGTCGGCGCAGAGCCACGGCTCGCCGCGCCGGCACCACCAGCAGGCCCGACAGGCCGGCGCCCAGTTGAGCACCACCGGCGTGCCGACCGTCAGCCGGCTGCCCGGCCCGGCCTCGGCCACCACTCCGGTCGCCTCGTGCCCGAGCACCAGCGGGAACCTCGCGGCGATGGTGCCGTTGACCATGGACAGGTCGGAGTGGCAGACACCTGCGGCCCGGATCGTCACCCGCACCTCGCCGGGGCCGGGCGCGGGCAGACGTACCCGCTCGACCCGCAGCTCGGCACCGGACCCGCGCGCGACGAGCGCGCGGACGACGACCGGCGCGGACGCCGGCTCGGTGTTGCCGCCCGGCACGGCCGGGGACAGCTCGGGGGCGGTCATCGCTGGATCGCCTTCAGCTCGCAGAACTCGGCCAGCCCGTGCACGCCCAACTCCCGGCCCAGGCCGGACTGCTTGTAGCCGCCGAACGGGGCGAGCGGGTTGAACGGGGCACCGTTGATGTCCACGGCGCCGGTGCGCAGCCGCCGGGCCACCGCGAGCGCCGCGTGGGTGTCGGCGGACCAGACCGCGCCGGCCAGCCCGTACTTCGAGTTGTTGGCGATGGCGACCGCCTCGTCGGTGTCGGCGAACGGGATGACGGCAAGCACCGGGCCGAAGACCTCCTCCTGGGCGAGCGCGCTGTCGGGGCGCACATCGGCGAAGACGGTCGGGGCGACGAAGTGCCCCCGGGTCGGCACCGGGGCGTCGGGCCCGCCGGCGACCAGCCGGGCGCCGTCGGTGAGGGCCCGCTCGATGTGGCCGCGCACCCGCTCGGCCTGGGCGGCGGAGACCAGCGGGCCGAGCCGGGTCGCCGGGTCGAACGGGTCGCCGAGTCGGTAGCCGGTCACGGCCGTGGCGATCAGGTCGAGGGCTTCGTCGTACCGGTCGCGGTGCACGAGCATCCTGGTCCACGCGGTGCAGGTCTGACCGGAGTTGAGCAGGGCGTTGCCGACGCCCACCTTGACGGCGGTGGCCAGGTCGGCGTCGGGGAGGATCACGTTGGCGGACTTGCCGCCCAGCTCCAGCGCGACCCGGGCGATCCGGTCTGCGGCGAGCCGCATGATCCGCGCGCCGGTGGCGGTGGAGCCGGTGAACGAGACCAGGTCGACGTCGGGGTGCCCGGCCAGGGCCTCGCCGACCACCGGCCCGGTGCCGGGGACCAGGTTGAGCACCCCCGGTGGCAGGCCGGCTTCGGTGACCGCGTCGAAGAGCAGGTACGCGGTCAACGGGGTCAGCTCGCTGGGCTTGAGCACCACCGTGCAGCCGGCGGCCAGGGCGGGTGCGAGCTTCGCCATCACCTGGTGCAGCGGGTAGTTCCACGGGGTGATCGCGCCGACCACGCCGACCGGCTCGCGGACCACGAGCGAGTTGCCGATGCTCTCCTCGACCGGCGCGCGGGCGGCGAGCGCGACGTGGTCACGCAGCACCGTCAACGGGAGCCCGGCCTGCACCCGGGTGGCGAGCTTGAGCGGCGAGCCCTGCTCCACGGCGATGGTGTGGGCGAGGTCGTCGGCCCGGGTGGTGAGCGCCGCGTGCAGCCGGTCGAGGTGGGCGGAGCGCTCGGCGGGGGTGGCGGCCGACCAGCTGACGAAGGCGGCGCGGGCGGCGGCCACCGCGCGATCCACGTCGGCCGGGGTGCCGGCCGGCACCTGCCCGACCAGCTCCCCGGTGCTCGGGTTCTCCACGTCGATCAGGTCGGCGCCGGCGGGAGACGTCCACTCCCCACCGACGTGCAGGTGGCGCCGGAGGCGCAGGGAGTCGGGCAACTGCGACGGCGGGGCGGCGAGGTCCATGTCGTCCCTTCGGGGTGGGCGAGGGGGTCGCGACGGGCGATGAAACTAGCGCTGGGAGTTTGGACGCTACCCGTTGGGCCGCGCGGACTCCACCGGGTCGACGGTGCGGGCGTACTCGGCGGCGAGACCGTGCAGCAGGGCGTCCAGGCCGAGGGCGAAGGCACCCTCGTCCACACTCTGCTGGTGCTCGGCGAGCCGGTGCGCCTGGCGCAGGTGCGGGTAGTGCGCCGCGTACAGCTCCGGGTCCTCGACGAAACCGCGGGCGAACGAGCCGAGCGCCGAACCGGCCACGAAGTAGCGCAGCGCCGCGCCGATGTGGGTGGCGCGGGCCGGCGGCCAGCCGGCCCGGACCAGACCGCCGTAGACCGCGTCGGCCATCGCGAGGGCGGCCGGTCGACGACCCGGCCCCTGCGCCAGGTACGGCACGACGTTCGGGTGCGCGGTGAGCGCCCGCCGGTACGACCAGGCCCAGTCCCGCAGTGCGGCGGCCCAGTCCCGGCTGGCGAAGCCGCCGGTGTCGACGGCGCCGGTGACCGTGTCGGCGACCGCGTCGAGGATCTCGTCCTTGGTGGCGAAGTGGTTGTAGAGCGAGGGACCCTGCACGCCGAGCGCGGCGGCGAGTCGGCGGGTGGAGAGCGCGCCGAGCCCGTCGGCGTCGATGAGCGCGAGCGCGGTCTCGACGATCCGGTCGCGGGTGAGCAGTGGCCGTCGAGGTCGGGGCACGTGAGAGCTCCTCGGTCTGCGGTGTCCCTGCCCGTGGGAACCACCTGTTCACGCACCCTATCCGGGGCCGCCCGCGCGCAGGCGTCGCCGCGTCGGCCGGAGCAGGGGTCTGGACGAATGAAAACTTACACCGCTAGTTTATGAGTGACCGGTGCGGCCCGCAGCGGCGCACCGCCACGCCGACCGAGGGGGAACCGTGGACTTCGCACTGTCCGACGAGGAACGCGCCGTCCGAGACACCGTGCGCGCGTTCATCACCCGCGAGGTGATGCCCCTGGAAGCGGAGGTGCTCCGCCGGGAACGGGCGCACCAACCGGGCCTCGACCACTCCGAGGTGCGCGAACTGCAACTCAAGGCGCGCAAGTTCGGCTTCTGGGGCCTGGCCACCCCGGAGGAGTACGGGGGGATGAACCTGCCAGCCGTACTCCAGTCGTTGATCTGGACCGAGCTGGGCCGCACGTTCGTGCCGTTCCGCTTCGGCGGCGAGGCGGACAACATCCTGTTCCACGCCACCGAGGAGCAGAAGCGGGAGTTCCTCATCCCGACCATCGAGGGCGAGCGGCGCTCCTGCTTCGCGATCACCGAACCGGGGGCCGGATCCGACGCGGCGAACATCCGGCTCTCCGCCCGCCGCGACGGCGACGACTGGATCCTCGACGGCGAGAAGACCTTCATCACCGGCGGTCACGACGCCGACTTCGCCATCGTGGTGGCGGTGACCGACCGGGAGAAGGGCGCCCGCAACGGCGGCGCCACCGCGTTCCTGGTGGACAGGTCGATGGGCTGGCGCTCGGAGTTCATCCAGACGATGGGCGAGGGCGGGCCCGCGTCGCTCATCTTCGACGGCGTACGCGTGCCGCACCGCAACATCCTCGGCGAGATCGGGCAGGGCTTCACGCTCGGCATGGAGTGGATCGGCAAGGGTCGCTACACCATCCCCTCGCACGCCATCGGCATCGCCGAGCGGGTGCTGCAGATGGCCATCGAGTACGCCAACACCCGGGAGACCTTCGGCGCGAAGATCGGCACCAACCAGGCCATCCAGTGGATGATCGCCGACTCGGAGACGGAGCTGGAGGCGGCCCGCTGGCTGGTGCTGCGCTCGGCGTGGACCGTCGACGCGGGGCTCGACCCCCGGCACGCCTCGTCGATGGGCAAGCTCTACGGCGCCGGCATGGTCAACCGGGTGGTCGACCGGGTGCTCCAGATCCACGGCGGCATGGGCTACACCCGGGAGCTGCCCATCGAACGCTGGTACCGGCAGGTCCGGCTCTACCGGATCTTCGAGGGCACCGACGAGATGCAGCGGCTGATCATCTCGCGGGACCTGCTGCGCGGCTACACGAAGATCGGCGGCCACCTGGCCTGAAGCCGCGAGGTCCGCTGCCATCGGGGCGGCCGGCTGCCCGGCCGCCCCGACGCGACGTTCAGCCGGTCAACGCCGTCAGCGCCGCGTCCACATCCGCCTCGGTGGAGTAGACGTGGAAGGAGGCCCGGACCCGTCCGGCGCGCACCGCCGCCCGGATGCCGGCCGCCGCGAGGCGCTGCTCCGCGTCGGGCACGTCCACGCTGACGATGGCGCTCTCCCCCGGCGGTCGACCCAGCCCGGTCAGGAACCTGTTGGCCAGCGCCACGTTGTGCGCCTGGATCGCCGGCACACCGATCTCGGCGACCACCTCCAGGGCGGGCACCGCGCCGACCCAGCTGAACCAGGCCGGTGAGATGTCGAACCGGCGGGCGTCGTCGGCCAACCGCAGCGGCGGGCCGTAGTAGGAGGCGTGCGGGTCGCGGCCCGCGTACCAGCCGGCGGCATCCGGACGCAGCCGCTCGCGCAACGCGGGGGCCAGGTAGGCGTACCCGGTCCCGCGCGGGTTCATCAGCCACTTGTAGCCGCCCACCGCCACCACGTCGGCCCGGCTGCCGTCGAACGGCAGCCAGCCGCACGCCTGGGTCGCGTCCACCACCACCAGCGCGTCGTGCGCGCGGGCCGCGGCCACGATCTCGTCGTACGCCGCGACGGCCCCGTCGGCCGACTGCACCAGGCTGAACGCGACCAGATCGGTGTCGGCGTCGATGGCGTCGACGAGCGACTCCAACGGCACCGTGCGGACCCGGACGCCCCGCTCCTCCTGGACCAGCCAGGGAAAGAGGTTCGAGGTGAACTCGACCTCGGGGACCACCACCGTGGCACCGGCCGGCAGCGCGGCCGCGACCGGCGCGAGGATCTGGGACACGGCCGCGCCGACCGCCACGTCGCCGGCCGGCACCCCGACGAGGCCGGCGAACGCGACCCGCGCCCGGTGCGTCGACTCGCCCCAGCCCTCCCACGACGTACGACCGACCCGCCAGGCGGCGAGGGCCTCCTGCACCGCCGCCCACGCGGGCTCCGGCGGCAACCCGTAGCTGGCGGTGTTCAACCAGCCCGGCTCCGGCTGCCACAGCTTCTGCGCCTGCTCGATCTCCATGCTGTCGACGCTAGGCGGGGCGACGCCGGACGGGCACGGCCAATCGGCGATCGGCGGCCTGTCCGGCGGCGCTCACCAGCACCACGCCGGGCAGGGCGCCGGCGTCACGGCTCGCCGTGACGCCCCACCGGGTCGTCCCCGCCGGGCGGGCGCGCGCGGGTGAGACTGTCGGCGAGGCCGGCGAGCCACCTGTCGACCTCGACCACATGCCGGACCGACTGGAGGTCGGCCCCGGCGAGGAGGGGACGGATCCGGTCGAGCTGGTCGACGCAGGTGGTCGAGACCGGCGTCGGCCTGGACGTCCGGCCGTGGGCGACCTCGTCGCCGAGGGCGTCGTACGCCGACCGCAGACGCCCGGTGGCGTCCCGCAGCAACGCCGCCGCCTCCGGCCAGCCGGCGAGGCAGCCGGGCGGGTTACGCCGCAGCAGCGCCTGGGCACCGGGCACGACATGGTGCCCGGCGCTCAGGACGGCGTCCCAGTTCACCTGCTGACGGTGTGGGTCGTGCCGCTCCGAGTGGTACTGGCCGTACGACGAGTCGACCAGGACCATCCGCCAACGCACCCGATCGAGGGCGCCCTCGGGTAGCGGAGCCTCGCCGAGCACCGCCTCGACCGTCTGGTCGACCGCGTCGGCGTTGGCCGCCAGGTAACGGACGGCGTTGTGCTGCAGGTCGTGGCCCGCCCCGCGCGGCCACATCGCCACGCCGGCCAGCACACCGATCACCGTGCCGAGCAGGACGTCGACGACGCGGACCTCGGCGAGCCGCCACCCGGCCGGGCTGAGCTGCGCGAAGACCACCGTCAGCAGCAGGGTGAACAACGCCTGCTGCCACAGCGGACCGAGCAGCCGACCAACGCCGAAGGCCAACAGCAGGGTGATCGGCAGGACGATGGCGTACACGATCGGCTCGTCGACGACGAGCATCACCCCGCCGCTGACCACCGCCCCGACGATCGTGCCCAGCACGGCCGGCCGCAGCGCGGTGCGGGTGTCGGCGGCCGAGGTACGCAGGACGGTGAGGGTGGCCAGCAGCACCCAGAAGCCGTGGGTCAGCTGCAACACCCCGGCGGCCACCCGGGCGACGGCGAGCGCCACGGCCAGCCGCAGCGAGCTGTGCAGGTGGGCCGAGCGCGGCGCCAGGTGCGAGCGGAACTGCCACCAGTACAGCGTCCACGGGCTGCGCCGGGCGTACTCGAACAGGCCCGAGGAGGTGTCCTCGTCGTCGAGGCGTGCCCCGGTGGCCACCCGGCAACCCACCGCGAAGACCCGCGCCTGGCCCGCCAGGGCCAGCGCGGTCGCGTCCCGGCACAACCGGGGTACGTCAGGTGTGTCGTGGACGGTGCCCGCTCCCACCGGGTACGCCGCCTCGGCCCGGCCGACGGCCACGTCCAGGTCGGCGGGATCCACCGCCGGCGCACCGGGCGACAGGCTCCGGCCGGCGTCGCGGGTCGTGTCCGCGCTGGCGCGCAGCAGACGCGCCGCCGCCAGGCCCGGGATCGGCTCCGACGGGGCGTCCGCCACCAGCCGGTCCGCCTCGGCGAGCACCTCCCGTAGCGCGGCCGCGCAGATCCGCAACGCCCGGTCCTGAGCGCCCGCCGCGGTGGGCGCCCACGTCGGCGGGGTGCGTCCCAGCTCGATCGCCGCCACCACGTCGTACGCCCGCTCCCGCCGCGGGTCCCGGTCACCGGCGGTGGCGGGCGGGTCGGTCAACCTCTCGGCGGCGGCGTCGAGGAAGGCGGCGACGCCGTCCGCCGCCTCGGCGAGGCGCTGCCGGTAGGAGACCGGCACCGGGTCGGGCCAGAGCAGCACCTCCGCCGCGGCGAGCAGCACGATGGCGAGCGTGACCCCGCCGAGTCGTTCCGGCAGGGTGCCCGGCTGGTACGGCGGGAACGACGCCAGGATGTAGAAGAGCTGGAACGCGCTCGCCAACCCCACCAGGCGCGGGTTGCCGACCCCGGCGAACGCCACGACGAACCCGACGACGAGCATGCCGCCGGCGGCCGACCACGTGCTCCAGGCCAGGAGCGAGCCCGCCGCGACCAGCGCCCACACCACCGGCAGCGACAACACCAGGATCCGCGCCCGCTGCGGCGCGGGGCCGGGCAGCTGTGCGAACGACCCGGCGGCGATCGTGCCGAACAACGCGTACGTGGCGAGCGTCGGGCTGCCCGCGCCGTACCGGCAGCCGTAGAAGACGAGCGACGCGACGAGCGTCAGTCGTGCCGCCCGCCGCAGGATGGCGTAACCCGGGTCACGTCGGCGAAGGCGGCCAAGGAGGCTGGTTCCGAGCACGACCGCTCCCCCGGTTCGTCGCAGCACCCCTCCCCGGCCCACAATTCTCCACCGCTCCCCGCCAACCGGCGGTGGGTTTGGCGACGAATCACACCGCGGCTCCCGCCGTCGACGCCCAGGTGGCCCGCCCCTTCTGGTCGGCGTTGCCGTTGCACTGCCAGATCTGCAACCGAGCACCGTTGTTCGGAGCCCCACCCCACCCCACCCCACCCCCGCCCCTGTTGATCAAGAGCTTTGCGTCACCCATCCCGGCGTGTCGCCACTCGGGTTCCTTGATATCGCGGCATCCCCGCGACCCCAACACCCCGACTTCCGCAAACCCGAGTGGATCAAGCCGCGC
>NZ_JBSGIV010000113.1:0-11337 GCF_053605225.1 Micromonospora sp. NPDC003944 | reverse complement strand
CAGCGGTGAGCACAGTGGACGCACCCTCCAGCGCACGCGCCCCGCTGTTCTTCATCAGCTACTCACGGGCGCCGGTCGGCCGGGCCACCGGCGGCGTCGCGGGGCCGGCTCCGCCCCGCCGAAGCTGGCCGATTCCGTCGACCCGGGATCGTTGCGCCGCGATCGGTGACCGGACTGCGGCGTCACTCGTCGTCTCGGGGGTCGTTTCCCCGGTCATGAGGCGAAGCGGCGAGTTGATTCCACCGTCGGGCTGGGTCGACTGCACGGCAAGGACCGAGCCGCAACTTGCATCGGGCCGGGTTCGCTCGTCTGTTGCAACCCGCAATTATGCCGTCCAATAAATAGACGAGAACCAATCTTGACTTGTGCGACCGGCCAGCGCACCGTAAAGAGCCAGAGGCAGCTGCGCGCCATTATCGGCCCGGCTGGAGTGGATCGCCAAATGGGGCGCTGCCGGTTTCGCGCCGCGTGCATCAGGAGGCTTTCCATGCGGTTGAATCCGTTCACCGGGGTCTATCTCACCGACCCGGCAAGCATGTGGCGACGCATTCTCGACGATCCCGACGGGGTGCACTACGCCGAGGATCTGGACCTGTGGTTGATCAGCAGGCACGCGCACGTCCGGCAGGCCCTGGCCGACGCTGCGACATTCGCCAACGCGCTCACCCTCGCTCCGGTCTACGAGGTGTGCCCGCCGGCGCTGAACGTGATCATGCAGATCGACGCGCCACCCACGACTGCCGCCGCCGACCCGCCGGCGCACCCGCGCACCCGTCGGGCCCTACGGGCGACCTTCGCGAACACCGCCGAGCGGGTCGAGGCCGAGTACGGCGCGATCGTCCGACGCCGGGTCGACCAGCTGGTGTCCCGTCTCGCCGCCCGGCAGGGCGAGCAGGTCGACCTGATCCCGGAGTTCGCGACCGAACTGCCCCTGCTGGTGGTCCTGGACATCCTCGGCGTTCCCGACGCCGACATCGGGCGGATCCGAAGTTGGGCCGACGGCCAGATCGCCCTCATCTGGGGACAGCCGGACCCGGCCGAGCAGGTACGCCTGGCACAGGGTCTGTTGGAGTTCTGGCACTACTGCGAAGACCTGGTCCGCCAGCGGGTGGACAGCGGACACCGCGGCGACGACTTCATCAGCCGCGCCCTCGACTACCGGGACGACGACGACACCGTGCTGACGGTGCCGGAGGTGGCGAGCCTGGCCTTCAACCTCCTGGTGGCGGGCCACGAGACCACCGCCGGGTTGCTGGCGCACACCCTCGACCAGGCCCTCTCCACTCCCCAGCGGTGGTCGGCGATCACCGCGGACACCGGGCTCGTCCCGGCCTTCGTGGGCGAGACACTCCGGTTCGCACCGGCCATCGACGGCTGGCTCCGGGTGACCACCCGCGACGTGACCCTGGGAGCGGTGACGATCCCCGCCGGAGCGCGCTGCCTTCTGTTGATCGGGGCGGCGAACCGGGACGCTGCGGCGTTCCACGACCCGGACCGGTTCGACCCCCACCGGGCCGACGCGGGCAACCATCTGTCGTTCGGTCACGGTCCACATTTCTGCATTGGCGCGGGATTGGCCCGACTGGAGGCCGGGATCGCGCTCAGCCGGCTCGCCGACGCCATTCCCGGCCTCCGGCTGTCACCGGAACAACATCGCTCGTACAAACCCAATGTCGCGTTTCGTGCGCACCACACACTGCTCGCGATAATCGACACCCCGGAGTCGGCGGACCTGCCGCCAACCCGGGTGGGAGCGACGGCCGAGGCGCACGCCGCCTGATGGCAAGTGAGCGCCAACGGCGCTGACCTGCGGACGGGTCGGGCGTCGGGTGGAGCGGCACCGGCTCGCTCCACCCGGCGGCCCTCGGTGTCGCAACACCTCTGGCAGGCACCTTTCGCGCTTTGCCCGACGATCCATGTCGGCGAACGTCTTCACACCCAACGCTTCCTGGGTTAAGAATTGCCCTCTGTGAATGTTCGGCTCATCGGCCAATCTCAATCTGGCGTCCGCTGCTGAATGTCCGTTCCACGAAGGTGAGCGCATGGAGCACACGTCCTCGTCGAGCTCGGCGCACTCTGCGGCCAGTCAGCGGTTCCGATGGGAGTTGCGCAACTGTCGCATCCAACGGGGTCTGACCCAGCGAGCCCTGGCGGATCTGGTGCGGTTCAGCCGGGAGACGGTCGCCGCGGTCGAGTCGGGCCGCCGGTTCGGCAGTCACGAGTTCGCGCTGCGCTGCGACGACGTGCTCGGCACCGGCGGTCGGCTCGCCGCGCTCTGGCCGCAGGTCGCGGCGGAGCAGGCGGCGGCCGACGGCCGCCGGGGCCCCCGCGCTCCGGAACCGGCTCAGTTGGATCGGCAGGTGCCGCGTCAGCGTGGGCGGCGCGACGCGCGCGACCCGGGCGCTGTGGTGGACGCGATCGACGAGCTGCGTGAGCTGATCGGCCAGGTGCTCAACGGCCCACCCGAACCGGACGACCCGGAGCGGCGGCACCCGTCGGCCGGGCCCGCCGACAACCAGCGCTGACCCGTCGGATCCGGCACGACCTCGCGGCGTCACCGGCCGCTGACGTTGGGTACAGATGCTGGTACGGGCAGTTTGTACCACGGCCAGGTCTGGTCTACGAGCGCGGCTTCCGGCCGAATGGGACTTGCATTCGGCAACGTGCGGATAGACCGTCATCGACGAGTCGTGGGAGTCAATCTTGGCGTCGAGCACCCGGTCCCACGCGGCCAGACCCTACCCGACGCGCCGACGCGGTTGGAAGATAGCCGGCCGGATGCGCCTCATCGTCGCGGCCCCGCTGGTCGCCGTGATCGGCTTCGCCGGTCTGGCGCTGACCGAGAGCGCACGCCAAACGGTCCGCGCCAGCGACCTGCAGATCCTGGCGCAGGTCGGCGCCGGGGCCGGCGACCTGGCCTACCGGCTGCAACGCGAACGCATCGCCGCCGCCGACCTGCTCACCTACGCCCGACCCGAGCAGCAGGACGCCTTCGGCGCGGAGATGGCCGCCACCGACGACGCCGTCACCCGCTACCGCGCGCAGCGCGACCGGCTGCCCGCCGACACCGACGGCAACCCGGCTCTCCTGCGACGCATCGACGCGGCCCTGGACGGTCTCGCGCCGCTGCGCACCCAGGTGCGCACCGCCACGCACGCGTCGGTGTCGGCCATGACCTTCAGCTACCGCATCGCGATCGCCGACCTCATCACCTTCCGGGAGAGCGTCTCGCACGGCGTCGTGGACGCCGCACTCGCCGACGGGATCCGGGCCTCGGCGGCGCTGTCGAAGACGGCCGAGGCCATCGGTCAGCAGCAGGTGGCAGTGCTGCGCGCCGTCGCCGGCGGTGAGCTGACCCCGGCCACACAGCAGGACATCACCGCCGCCCGCACCAGCTACACCGAGTCGAGCCTGTCGTTCCTGGCCCTGGCCCCGACCGAGTGGAGCCTCTGGTGGGAGCAGGCCGGCACCGGCAAGGAGGCTCTCGCCCTGCAACGGATGCAGGACGAGGTGTCCCGGGCCCAGCCGGGGTCGCAGCTGCAACTGGAGACCGACGCCTGGGTGTCCACCACCCAGACGCGCGCCGCCCGCCTGGCCGACCTGCGCGCCCGCGTCGACGACGCGGTCCGCGACGACGTTCGGGCCGCACACGCCGACCAGCGCCGGCGGGCCGTGGCCGAGGCGGCAGGCGTCCTGCTGGCCCTGGTGCTGACCGCGTTTGTCACCTGGGCCGTCGCGCGGCAGATCACCCGACGGCTGCGCCGCCTCCGGGACGCGGCCAACGCCGTGGCCTTCGAACAGCTCCCCGCCGTGGTGGCCCAGCTCCAACAGCCCGGCAGCGCCACCGTCGACCCACAGCAACTGGCCCACCAGCAGTCGAACACCGCGCTCGAACCGTCAAGCGACGACGAGATCGGCGAGCTGGGTCAGGCGTTCAGCGCCGTGCACCAGGCCGCCGTGCGGACCGCAGCCGAACAGGCCGTCATGCGGGCCAACACCGCCGACATCTTCATCCACCTGAGCCGCCGCGAACAGCGCCTGGTCGACGCGGTGCTGGCCCAGGTCGACCTGGTCGAGCGGGACGAGACCGACCCCGACCGGCTCGACCAGCTGTACACACTGGACAACCTGGCGACCCGGATGGGCCGGATCAACGCCAGCCTGCTGGTGCTCGGCGGCGTCGGCGTGGGTCGCGTACGCCAGCGCGACGTTCCCCTGCAACAGGTGCTCCAGGCGGCGCTGTCCCAGATCGAGCACTACGCACGGGTCCGGCTCGGCATGATCGACGGCGACGTCGCGGTGGCCGCCAAGACCGTCGACGAGGTCGTGCACCTCCTCGCCGAACTCATGGACAACGCCACCACCTACTCGCCGCCGGGCAGTGAGACCTGGGTGAGCGGTCGGAGCCTGGGTGACCGCGTCATCGTCCAGATCAGTGACGAGGGTGTGGGGTTGTCCCCACAGCGGATGCAGCAGCTCAACGAACTGCTGGCCCGCCCACCGGCCATCGACGTGGCCGCCGTGCGGGCGATGGGGTTGGTCGTCGTGGGCCAACTCGCGGCGCGACTGGGCGCGACCGTGCAACTGCGACGCGGCCCCCGACGCGGCATCCTCGCCGAGGCGACCCTGCCCGCAGCGATCATCCGGTCGCTGCCGCCGGAGGAGTACCTGCTGGCACCCGGCCGGCTGTCGCGGCGCGCGGCGCGCACGGCCAACCCTCCGCCGCCGTACCAGCCACGCCCCGAACCCACCGCCGGCCGCCCTCCGGCCGAACGGACCCTGCCGGCGGCGCCGGTCTTCCGGCCGGCTCCCCCACCTCCGGACCGAGGTGACGCACCCACCGAGG
This sequence comes from Micromonospora sp. NPDC003944, assembly GCF_053605225.1. Lineage (NCBI taxonomy): Bacteria > Bacillati > Actinomycetota > Actinomycetes > Micromonosporales > Micromonosporaceae > Micromonospora > Micromonospora sp. NPDC003944. The sequence continues at coordinate 6,491 of NZ_JBSGIV010000113.1, read as the reverse complement.
AGCTCCTCATCTTCGAACAGGTCAACCACTGGTTCCAGAACGACGTCGTCGACGGCCAGGACGGCCAGAACGGCCGGCAGTGGTCCAGCCCCGCCGACGACGCCTGGCGTACGGCCGCCCAGGCGCACACCCCCGAGGTCGCCACGACCACCAACTCCGGCCTGCCCAAACGGCAGCCGCAACGGCACCTCGTGCCCGGCGGTGTGACAGCGCAGCAGCAGCAACGGTCCGAGTACCGCGACCCGGCGCAGGTGGCGACGGCGATGGCCGCGTACGCGCGGGGCGTGGCGAACCGACGGCGCACCCCGATCGATCTCGGCAACAAATGACGGGACAGGAGAGCACGTGACCGACCAACAGGATCTCGGCTGGCTGCTGGACAACTTCGCCGCGCGCGCTACCGAGGTCAGCCACGCGATCGCCATCTCCAGCGACGGCCTGATGGTGGCCGCCACCCGCGACCTGCCACCGGACCGGGCCGACCAGTTGGCCGCCACGGGTAGCGGGCTGGTCAGCCTGCTGCGGGGGGCTGCGGCCTTCTTCGACGCCGGCGCGGTGATCTCCAACGTCACGCAGCTCGAGGGCGGCTTCATGTTCTCGATGGCCTTCAACGACGGCGCCTCGCTGCTGGTGCTCGCCGCCCCCGAGTGCGACGTGGGCAAGGTGTCCTACGAGATGACCGAGCTGGCCAACCGTATCGGAGACGCGTTGACCCCCGCCGCCCGAGCGGCCCTCGCCCGCAGCCGCTGACCACCCCGGCGCCCCCACGCCGGAGACCCCTTCCCCTTCCTCTGGAGTTAGTCATGCCTCTCACCAAGCCGTGGCGCAGCCGTGCCCTCACCGCCGCGCTGCTCGCCACCGTGCTGATAACCGGCACGGCCTGCGGTGACGACGCGCCGGGCCCGAGCGCCGGCGGCACGATAAAGATCGGCCTGCTCGCGTCGCTGTCCGGGACGTACCAGGCGGTCGGTACGGAGATCCGGGACGGCTTCCAGCTCTACCTGGAGACCCACGACGGCAAGCTCGGCGGCCGGAAGGTCGACCTCGTCGTCGCCGACGAGGGCAACGGCGCCCAGACCGCCGTCCCGGCGGCGACCAAGCTGCTGAAGCAGGACCGGGTGTCCGCGCTCACCGGCATCGTCGGTGGCGGCTCGGTCGCCGGGGTCACCCCACTGCTCGCCGAGACGAAGGTGCCACTTGTCGGCTCCAACGGCCGGCCGGAGCTCAAGGACGTCTCCCGGGTCTGGCACACCTCGTACCTCTCCGACGAGCCCGGTGCGGCGATCGCCCAGCACGTCCGCGACAACGTGAAGGGCTCCGTGTACGCGATCGGCCCGGACTACCAGGGCGGTTGGGACGAGTTGCGCGGCTTCACCGACGCGTTCGGGAAGATCGGCGGGAAGCTCGCGAACGCCGACGGCAAGACGACCTTCACGCCGTTCCCGGCCACCACGAACTTCCTTCCGTACTTCGCCCGCATCAAGGCCTCGGGCGCGGCGGCGGTCTACACCTTCTACGCCGGTAGCGCCGCCGTCGACTTCGTCAAGCAGTACGCGCAGTCCGAGATCAAGGACGTCCCGCTGTACGCGGCCGGGTTCCTCACCGAGGGCGGCGTGCTCAACGCACAGGGCGAGGCTGCCCGCGACATCTACTCGGTGCTCAACTACTCGCCCGACCTCGACAACGCGGAGAACCGCGCCTTCGTGGCCGCGTGGAAGGCCAAGCACGACGGTTCGCCGACGACCTACGCACTCGCCTCGTACGACGCGGCGGCGGTGCTGGACCGGGCGATCGGTGCCGCCGGGAGCGACCCGACCCCCGAGGCCATCAACACCGCCATTGGTCAACTCGGCCAGATCGCCAGCCCGCGCGGCACCTGGCAGTTCTCCACCACCACGCACTCCCCGGTGCAGAAGTGGTACCTGCGGCAGGTTCGCCAGGACGGCCGGGCGCTGTCCAACACCGTCGTGGGCGACCTCGCGACCGTCGGCCGGTGATAGTGGTGGCGGCCGGCACGAACCGGATCGACCCGTACCTGATCCCGGCGTTGGACGGAGTCGCCTACGGGCTGCTGGTGTTCGTCGCCGCGTCGGGTCTGGTCTTCTGTTTCGGCGTCGCCAACATCCTCAATCTGGCGCACGGCCTGCTCTACGCGATCGGCGGGTACACCGCCGCCGCGCTGCTCGACGGTGGTTGGGCGAGCCTGGCGGTGGCGCTGGCAGTCGGTGTGCTGGCCGCCGCCGCTGCGGGGGTGCTCCTGGCCGGCCTGCTCACACCGGTCGCGAACGGCAACCACCTGAGTCAGGCCCTGCTGACCTTCGGTGTGGCGCTTGCCGGCGGTAGCCTGCTCGTCGCCGGGTTCGGGCCGGACGACCCGCAGGTCCAGGTGCCTGCCGCCCTGGAGGGGTCGGTGGTGGTCGCCGGCCACCGCTATGCCGCGTACCGGTTGGTGTTCATCGTCGTCGCCGCGGTGCTGGCCGCCGTGCTCTACCTGGTGGTGCGACGCACCAGGGCCGGGATGCTGGTCCGGGCGGCCGTCGACGACCCGGAGATGGTCGCCTGCCTGGGTGTGAGCCCGACGCGGATCCGGGCCGGAGTGCTCGCCGCGGCGGGCGCGCTGGCCGGTGCGGCCGGGGTTCTCGGCGCCCCCATCATCGGCCCCGGTACGGACACCGCCGACACCGTGCTGCTGCTCTCCCTGGTGGTCGTCGTCCTCGGTGGGCTTGGTTCCATGGCGGGCACCCTGCTGGCCGCGCTCGCGATCGGCGAGATCCAGACGCTGGGTGTGGCGCTGCTGCCGTCCGCCGCGCCGTTCCTGCTGTTCGCCGCGATGGCGGCCGTGCTTGCCGTGCGGGCACGCGGCCTGGCCGGCAGATGGCGGACGACGTGACCGGCGAGGTGATCCGGTGGGCGCGGGGCGGCGTCGCGGCGCTCGTCCTGGTCGGCCTCGTCGTGGCGCCGTGGGTGGTCGACGACTACACCACGGCGATCCTCGCCCGGACGCTGGCGCTGGCCCTGGTCGGGGTGAGCGTGGCCCTGCTCACCGGCGTCGCCGGCATGCCCACCCTCGGGCAGACCGCACCGTACGCGGCGGGCGCGTACGCCTGCGCGGTGGTCGGCAGCCGGATCTCCGACGTGGGTGTCGTGCAGGTCCTCGTCGCGGCGGCCGCCGGGGCGCTGCTGGCCGCGCTCACCGTGCCGCTCGTCGTGCACGCCCGAGGGGTGATCGTCCTGATGATCACCTTGGCCATCGGTGAACTCGTCGTCACCGTGCTCGGGCGCTGGCGGTCGGTGACCGGGGGCACGGACGGCCTGGCCGGCATCCCCGCGGTCCGCCCGTTCTGGGGGCTCCCGGCGCTGGCCAGCGACCAGGCCCGCTACCTGTACGCCCTGGTCGTCGCGGCCATCGTGGTCGGCGCGGTGCTGGTGCTGCTGCGTACCCGGGCCGGGCTGGTGCTGCGAGCCGGCCGCGACGACGAGACGCGGCTGCGGGCCAGCGGTCACCGGGTGGCGTTGCACGTGTCCGGCGCGCACATCGCCGCCGGGGCGATAGCCGGTGCCGCCGGCTCGCTCCTGGTCGTCGCCCAGCAGTACATCTCCCCCGCCGACTTCGGCTTCGACACGTCCGCCCTGCTCCTGCTCGGTGTGGTCATCGGTGGCACCGCCTCGGTGGGCGGCGCCCTGGTGGGTGCGGCGTTGGTCATCGCCGCCCGGGACTGGCTGTTCGGGGTGCTGCCCGGCCATGCGCCGTTGGTGCTGGGCGCGCTGTTCGTGGCGACGGTCTACCTGCTGCCCACAGGCGTCACCCGGGCCCGGGGGCGGCTGCGCCCGCCGGTGGCCCCGGCACCCCAGCCTGCCGTTGCCGAGCAGGCAGGCGTCCCGGAGTTGCGCCGATGACCGCTCTGCTCGACGCCCAGGAGATCAGCGTGCGGTACGGCTCGCTCGCCGCGCTCGACGGCGTGGACCTGCGCATCCACGACGGTCAGCGGCACGCGTTGATCGGCCCGAACGGGGCCGGCAAGACGACCCTGCTCAACGTGATAGGTGGGTCCACGACACCGCAGCGCGGCACGGTGCGGTTCGACGGGCGCGACGTCGGTCGGCTCGGGCCGGCGGCTCGGGCGCGGCGGGGCATCAACCGCATCCACCAACGCCCCGCGGTCTTCCCGACGCTCACCGCGACGGAGAACGTCGTGGTGGCCGCGCTGCCTCGGGTCATCCCCCGCCGGAGGTGGTGGCCGGGCGGACGCCGACGTACCGCGCAGCGCCTGGCGGGTCCGCTGCTGGAACAGATGGGGCTCACCGCCGTCGCGGCGGTGCCCGCCGGGCACCTCGCGCACGGCCAACGACGGCAGTTGGAGATCGCGATGGCCCTGGCCGGTCGCCCTCGCCTGCTCCTCCTCGACGAACCGGCGGCCGGGCTGTCCGCCATCGAGGTCGGCCGGCTCGTCGAGGTGCTCCACGCGCTGCCCAGGGCGGTCGCGGTACTGCTTGTCGAACACCGACTGGACCTGGTGTACGCCCTCTCCGACACGGTCACGGTGCTGCGCGACGGTCAGACCCTGGCCGCTGGCACGCCGGACGAGATTCGTACCTCGCCGCTGGTGCGGCAGGCCTACGCCGACGGGGTGGCCTGATGCTCACTGTGGATCGTCTCTGCGCCGGCTACGCCGGAGGAATCGTCCTGCACGACGTCAGTCTGCGGGTGCGCCCGGGCAGCATCCAGGCCGTGGTGGGCCGCAACGGGGCGGGCAAGAGCACGCTCGTGCACACCATCGCCGGGCTGGTCCGAGCGTCAAGCGGTCGCGTCGAGATCGGCGGCGTGCACGTCGCCGGCCGACAACCGCACCGCATCGCCCAGTCCGGGGTCGGTCTGGTCCCGCAGGGTCGACGGGTCTTCTCCCGGTTGACCGTGGCCGAACACCTGCACCTGGCGGCCGCGCCGTGGCGGGCTCCCGCCTCCGGCGGCGGCGAGGGTTGGACGGTCGCCCGGACGCTTGAACTGCTGCCGAGGTTGGCGGTGCGGTTGCGGCACCGGGGTTGCGAACTCTCCGGCGGCGAGCAGCAGATGCTGGCGATAGCCCGCGCGCTGCTCGGCCAACCCCGGGTGCTGCTGCTCGACGAACCGTGTGAGGGCCTCTCACCCGATCTCGCGGCGCGGGTCCGCGAGCTGGTCAACGGTCTCGCCGCCGACGGCCTGACGGTGCTGCTCGTGGAGCAGCAACTCCAGCACGCGATCGAGGTCGCGGACCGGGTGGCGGTGCTGGAGTACGGCCGGGTGGTCTACGACCGGCCGACCGCTGAGGCCCGCCGTGACCCGGCCCCGCTGGCGGCGATGTTGAGCGTCGCCGCCGTTGCGCCGCCGCCGGCCAACCGGTCGACCCCTCGGCTCTGGGCCGACACCCCCTCGTCACCCGACCCTTCTCGAGTCACCCGACCCTTCTTGGAGAGGTAGACACCGATGACAGCCGCTACCAGCGACGACACGTACACGTTCGACAACGGCGCACCGGACGCCGTTCCCCAGATGCACGCGCTGGAGTCCTTCCTGGACCCGATCACCACGCGTCGCCTGGCCCGCCCGGTGCTGGGACCGGGCGCCACCTGCTGGGAGGTCGGGGCCGGTGGCGGCTCGATGGCCCGGCGGATCGCCCGAGCGGTCGGCGACGACGGTCGCGTGGTGGCCACCGACATCGACCCCACACACCTCGTGGCCGAGGGCAACCTGCACGTACGCCGCCACGACGTCCGCACCGAACCGCCGCCCGGGGACGCGTTCGACCTGATCCACGCCCGGCTGGTGCTGCTGCACCTTCCCGACCGGCGACGCGTCCTGCGTACGCTCACCGGCGCGCTCGCGCCCGGCGGTTGGTTGGTGGTCGAGGAGTTCGACTGCACCGCGCCGCAACGGGTGCTGACCGCACCCACCGACGACGCCGCGAAACTCTTCGCGCAGGTCATGGACGCCATGATGGGTGTCCTGGAGGACCATGGCGCCGACCTGGGCTGGGCACAGGACGTACACACCGAGATGGCCCTCGCCGGTCTGACCGACCTGGACACCATCACCCACTCGCAGAGCTGGGCCGGCGGGTCGACCGGAACGTCGCTCTACGAGACCAACTCCCGCCAGTTGGAACCGGACCTGCTGGCCGCGGGGTTGTCGCCCAACCAACTGAACGCCTTCCGGCGGCTGCTCAACGACCCCGGGTTCGCCGTCATGTCGTACCACTTCGTCTCCACGCGGGGCCGCCTCGCGAGCTGAGCAGGTGGACCACCCGCGCGGAGCGCGGTCGCGCCGCCCGTACCTCTCCCGTCGCAGCACGCCCCCCGCTGCGCTCCGGACAGCTCTACGGCGGCCCCGACCGCACCGGCCGGGCTCCCCGAGCGCGACCGAGGTGACGCCGGACGCCGCGAGCTCTTGTCGAAGAAATACCAGTTGGTGTAGCCCTCGACCTTGCCGCACTTGGCCTCGGCGTCCCGCTCGCCGC
>NZ_JBSGIV010000112.1:0-11664 GCF_053605225.1 Micromonospora sp. NPDC003944 | reverse complement strand
GGGGCGCGGGGCGCGGGGCGCGGGGTGCGGGGTGCGGGGCGCGGGGCGCGGCGGACCAGTGCGAGCCTCGCGGCCGAGGCCGGTCGAACCGCAACCGCAGGCCGGGACACAACGGCATTCATCGATATTGCGCGTCGGAAAGCGCTTGCCTTACGATGCGCGGTGAGTCGGATCCATGAGTTTCAGGGCGTGTCACCCCGATCAGATCGCCGTCCGTCGCCGTTTGCGGCGGGGTGGGTCCACTGTGCTTCCCCGGGCGGGGTCGGCGGGCCGCGGCGATCTCCACCGGATCCCCGGAGGCAGTGCATGCACCCGTCCAGACATCGGCTGATCCTGCTCGCCGCCACGACGGCGGCCACCGTCGTGGCCGGTACCGTCGGCACGGTGGTCGCCTCGGCCGCCGCCGTCGGCTGCCGGGTCGACTACCAGATCACGAACCAGTGGCAGGGCGGCTTCGGCGCCAACGTCACCGTCACCAACCTCGGCGACCCGGTCAACGGCTGGGCCCTGACCTGGTCGTACGCTGCGGGCCAACAGGTCACCCAGGCGTGGAACACCGCCGTCACCCAGTCTGGTGCCCAGGTCACCGCGCGCAACGTCGACCACAACGTGGCGATCGCCACGAACGGCAGCGCCTCGTTCGGCTTCAACGGATCCTGGACGGGCAGCAACCCGGTGCCGAGCAGCTTCGCGCTCAACGGCACCACCTGCACCGGCGCTCCACCCACCGACGAGCCGACCACCCCGCCACCCACCACCCCGCCGCCGACCACCCCACCACCGACGACACCGCCGCCCACCACGCCGCCGCCGTCGACCGGGGCGTTGCAGATGGAGAGCCTGGACCGGGGGCTGGTAAGCGTCCGCTCCGGCAGCGGCAACCTGGTCTCCTGGCGGCTGTTCGGCACCGAGTCCTCCGCGGCGGCGTTCAACCTCTACCGGGGGTCCACCAGGGTCAACGCCAGCCCGATCACCGGCGCCACCAACTACCTCGACAGCGGCGCGGCGGCCGGCTCGACGTACACCGTGCGGGCTGTGGTGGGCGGCGCCGAGCAGGCGGCGTCGGCGCCGGCGTTGCAGTTCGGCGCGGGCTACCTGGACGTGCCGTTGCAGGTCCCGGCCGGGGGTACCACGCCGAGCGGCGAGAGCTACTCGTACAGCGCCAACGACGCCTCGGTGGGTGACCTCAACGGTGACGGCAGCTACGAGATCGTGCTCAAGTGGGACCCGTCGAACGCCAAGGACAACTCCCAGTCCGGCTACACCGGCAACGTCTACGTCGACGCGTACACCCTCAACGGCACCCGGTTGTGGCGCATCGACCTGGGCCGCAACATCCGGGCCGGCGCCCACTACACCCAGTTCCAGGTGTACGACTACGACGGCGACGGCCGCGCCGAGGTGGCCATGAAGACCGCCGACGGCACTCGCTCCGGCACCGGCCAGCTCATCGGCTCGTCGTCGGCGGACTACCGCAACTCCAGCGGCTACGTGTTGTCCGGCCCGGAGTACCTGACCATGTTCAACGGGCAGACCGGCGCGATCGCCTCCACCGTCAACTACGACCCCCCGCGCGGGACCGTGTCGTCCTGGGGTGACTCGTACGGCAACCGGGTGGACCGGTTCCTCGCCGGCACCGCGTACCTGGACGGGCAGCGCCCCTCGCTGGTCATGGCCCGGGGTTACTACACCCGGGCGGTGATCGCGGCCTGGGACTTCCGCAACGGCACGCTGGCCAAGCGCTGGACGTTCGACTCGAACTCGTCCGGTAACGGCGCCGCCGCCGGGCAGGGCAACCACCAGCTCTCCGTCGCCGACGTCGACGGCGACGGCCGCCAGGAGATCGTGTACGGGGCGGCCACCATCGACGACAACGGCCGGCTGCTGCACTCCACCGGCAACGGCCACGGCGACGCCCTGCACGTCGGGGACCTCGACCCGGGCCGCGCCGGCCTGGAGGTGTTCAAGGTCGACGAGGACGGCAGCAAGCCCAGCTCCTACTTCGCCGACGCCCGTACCGGCCAGGTGCTCTGGTCCACGCCGGCCTCCGGCGACAACGGCCGGGGTGTCTCGGCGGACATCTGGGCGGGCAGCCCCGGCGCGGAGTCGTGGTCGTCGGCGGCCTCCGGGCTGGCCAACACCAGGGGGCAGAACGTCGGACGCAAGCCGTCGTCGGCGAACTTCCTCGCCTGGTGGGACGGCGACCCGGTGCGGGAACTGCTCGACGCCACCAGGATCGACAAGTACGGCACCGGCGGCGAGACCCGCCTGCTCGACGGCAGCGGGGTGGCGTCGAACAACGGCACCAAGTCCACGCCGGCGCTCTCCGGTGACATCCTCGGCGACTGGCGTGAGGAGGTGATCTGGCGGACCACCGACAGCCGGGCGTTGCGCATCTACAGCACACCCACCCCGACCAGCGTCCGGATCTACACCCTGATGCACGACCCGCAGTATCGGGTGGCCGTCGCGTGGCAGAACACGGCCTACAACCAGCCGCCGCACCCGGGGTTCTTCATCGGCAACGGAATGGGCACGCCGCCTACCCCGGACATCCACCTACGGTGATGCAAACCCTGGCGGTCCCGAACCGGGTCGCCTAGGGTGGCAGGCACCGGGCCGCAGCCGCGGAATCCGCTCAGCTCCGGCCCGGTGCGCCACACCGCGGCATTCCCGACCCGTCCCGACCGGGGATGCCGTACCACCACCGGAACCAACATTAGGCACCGTCCGGGTCGGCGGGGTGACGCTGACGTGAAGATCGTGTTTCACGCGTCCCGGCGTAGACCGCCCGCCACCTGCTCGGCGATCAACTCGTACGACCGCACCCGGTCCTTCACGTCGTACACGAGCGTGGTCAGCATCAGCTCGTCCGCGCCGGTGCGCTCCACCAACTCGGTCAGCTGCCGACGCACCGTCTCCGGCGAGCCCATCGCCTGACCGTCGCGGCGCGCCAGCACGAACTCCCGCTCGACCTCGGTGTACGGGTAGGCCGCCGCCTCGTCGGGTGTCGACAACGGCTCCGGCCGCCCGGAGCGCAGCTTCAGGAACGACAGCGCGCTCGGCCCGGCCAACCACTCGGCCCGCTCGTCGGTCTCCGCGCACACCGCGTTGACCGCCACCATCGCGTACGGCTTGTCCAGCCACTGCGACGGCCGGAAGTTCTGCCGGTACAGGGCCAACGCCGGCAGGGTGTTCTGCGAGCTGAAGTGGTGCGCGAAGGAGAACGGCAGACCGAGCAGGCCGGCGAGCTGGGCGCTGAAGCCGCTGGAGCCCAACAGCCACACGGCCGGCTGCTCACCGCGGCCCGGCGAGGCGATGATCTGCCCCGGCTTCTCCCCGCTGAAGTAGTTCATCAGGTCGGCCAGCTCGCGCGGGAAGTGCTCCGCCGACAGGCCCTCCATGCTGCGGCGCAACGCGAGCGCGGTCACGTGGTCGGTGCCGGGCGCCCGCCCGATGCCCAGATCGATCCGACCGGGATGCAGCGCCTCCAGGGTGCCGAACTGCTCCGCCACCACGAGCGGCGCGTGGTTGGGCAGCATCACCCCGCCCGACCCGAGACGGATCGTCGACGTGTTCGCCGCCAGGTGCGCCAGCAGCACCGCCGGGGCGGAGCTGGCGATCGCCGGCATGTTGTGGTGCTCGGCCACCCAGAAACGGTGGTAGCCCAACTCCTCGGTGCGGCGGGCCAGCTCGGTGGTGGCCTCCAGGGCCGCGCCGGCGGTGGTGCCCTTGGCGACCGGGGCAAGATCAAGAACAGACAACGGTACGGTGATCACACGGTCAGCCAACCCGTCGCCGGCCGGCTTTGTTCCGGCCTGCGGGTTTTCGTCGGCCACCTCACCCGCCGGTCAACCCATGCCGCGCGCCTGCTCGAAGATCAGACTGGTCTGCGTGTGCCGCACCACCGGGTCGACCGCCAGGTGGTCCAGCACGAAGTCCCGCAACGCGTCGCCGGACGCCGCCCGCACATGCAGCACGTAGTCCTCCGCGCCCGCCACGTGGAACACCGACACCACACCCGGCAGCCGCACCGACCGGGCCCGGAACGCATCCACCGCCGCCCGCTCGTGCGCGGTCAACCGCACCGACACCAGCGCCTGCAACGGCAGCCCGAGCGCCGCCGGATCCACCTCGGCGTGGAAACCACGGATCGCACCGCGCTCGCGCAGCGCCCGCGTACGCGTCAGGCAGGTCGACGGTGCCACGCCCACCCGCTCGGCCAGGGCGTTGTTCGGCAGGCGACCGTTCGCGGCCAACTCGGCGAGGATCGCGCGGTCCACCTCGTCCAGGGCCGGATACGGCCGCAGATCATTCGGCTCAGGGGGCATCGGACCATCCTCGCCCGAACCCAACGCCGAAACCACCCCCAATCACAGAATGATCTGCCGAACTATTGCTTGTCGTCCGGCAGATATTCGACGCTACCGCCATGGCAACGATGGACACCCGGGCCGTACACGCCGGCCGCGACGACCTGCGCACCCTCGGCGTGCACGTACCACCCATCGACCTGTCCACCACCAACCCGCTGCCCTCCGTCGACGACGGCGGCGCCGCGTACGAACAACTCGCCACCGGCGGCACCCTGCCCACCGACGGCAGCGCCGTCTACCAACGGCTCTGGAACCCCACAGTCGCCCGCTTCGAAGGCGCCCTCGCCGAACTGGAAGGCACCACCCAGGCCGTCGCCTTCGCCAGCGGCATGGCCGCCCTCACCGCCACCCTGCTCGCCGCCGCCCGCGACGACCGCCGGCACGTCGTCGCCGTCCGACCCCTCTACGGCGGCACCGACCACGTCCTCGCCACCGGCCTGCTCGGCACCACCGTCACCTGGACGCGCCCCGACGAGGTCGCCGCCGCCATCCGCCCCGACACCGCCCTGGTCATCGTCGAGACACCCGCAAACCCCACACTCGACCTCGTCGACATCGCCGCACTCGCCGCCGCGGCCGGCGACGTCCCCCTGCTCGTCGACAACACCGTCGCCACCCCCGTCCTGCAACAACCCGCCCGCCACGGCGCCACCCTCGTCCTGCACAGCGCCACCAAGAGCATCGGCGGGCACGGCGACGTCCTCGCCGGCGTCGTCGCCTGCGACGACACCTGGGCCGCACGACTCCGCCAGGTCCGCGCGGTCACCGGCGCGATCCTGCACCCCCTCGGCGGCTACCTGCTGCACCGCGGCCTGCAGACCCTGCCGCTGCGGGTCCGCGCCCAACAGGCCACCGCCGAGAAACTCGCCGGCTGGCTCGCCGGCCACCCCGCCGTACACCTGGTGCACCACCCCTCGGTGCACGACCCGGCGGCGCTGGTCGGACGGCAGATGGCCGGACCCGGCAGCCTGCTCGCCTTCGAGGTACGCGGCGGCGCGCCCGCCGCGGCCGCCGTCGCCGGCGCCTGCCGGCTCATCACCCACGCGGTGTCCCTCGGCGGCGTCGACACCCTCATCCAGCACCCCGCCTCGCTCACCCACCGGCCGGTCGAGGGCGACGCCAAACCCGCCGCCGCCCTGCTGCGCCTCTCGGTCGGCCTCGAAGACCCCGAGGACCTGCGCGCCGACCTCGCCCACGCCCTCGACACGATCGTCTGATCAGCGCAGCTCGCGGTTGCCCAACACCCGGACGGCCGAACCCTCCCGAGCCACCCGCAACATCGCCCGACCGATCCCGTCCGTCGTGGTGACCTGGTTCGGCAGCAACCGACGCAGCACCGGAAACAGCGGACGGGTGACCGCGTAACCGAGCCGGTACCACCGCGTCTTCGACACCGCCCCGTACGTCGGCTGGATGAACCCCGGCCGCGCCGCGTAACCGTTGGGCAGCAGCTCCATGATCGCGTTCTCGGCGCGACCCTTGACCCGCGCCCACATCACCCGACCCCGACCCGACGAATCGGTCCCCTGACCCGAGACGTAGACGAACGTGACCTGCGGACTCACCTCGGCCAGCAACCGCGCCGCCGCCACCGGATAGTCGTAGCTGACCCGCGTGTACGCGGCCTCGTCAAGACCGAGCGAGGACACCCCCAGGCAGTAGAAACACGCGTCCACGCCGGTCAACTCGGCCCGCACCGCGCCCAACTCGCCCACGTCCGCGACCGTCAGCTCGCGCAGCTTCGGACTTCGCTGGCCGGTCGGCCTGCGGCCGACGGTGAGCACCTGCCGCACGTCCTCGGCGAGCAGCGCCTCCCGCAACACGCCCTGGCCGACCATCCCGGTCGCACCGAAGATCGCCACCCGCATCAGCACCCACCCCCGTCGTCGACCCCGCCACCGCCTGTCAGCCACACTCCCACGCGCGGCATGACCGTCGACAGCCGGGGAAAGCGGCTTGGACCGACATCGCCGAACCGGCAGGGGGACGAACATGCCGTTCATCACCGTGGGCACCGAGAACAACACCGCCATCGACCTGTACTACGAGGATCACGGCTCCGGCCAACCGGTCGTGCTCATTCACGGCTTCCCGTTCAACGGTGCCACCATGGAGAAGCTGGCCACTCCGCTGCTCGCCGCCGGATACCGGGTGATCACCTATGACCGCCGGGGGTTCGGCGCCTCCAGCCAACCGGACACCGGGTACGACTACGACACCTTCGCCGCTGACCTCGACACCCTGATGACCGAGTTGGACCTGCGCGACGCCATCCTCGCCGGCCATTCCATGGGCACCGGGGAGGTGACCCGCTACCTCAGCAGGTATGGCTCCGACCGGGTCAGCCGAGGAGTGCTGCTCAGCCCTCTCGCCCCGTTCCTGCTCAAGGCCCCGGACAACCCCGACGGGGTCGACGGAAGCGTCTTCGACGGGTTCAAGCAGGCCATCACAGCGGACCGGTTCGCCTACCTCACCGCCTTCTGCACCAGCTTCTTCAACTACGACCAGACCAAGGGCAAGCAGGTCAGCGAGGAAGCCTTCCAGGCGCACTGGACCATCGGCAGGCTCGCCTCCGCCCGCGCCATGCACCAGTGCATGGACGCCATCCCCACCGACTTCCGCGCCGACGTGCCCCGCATCGACGTGCCGATCCTCATCGTGCAGGGCGACCAGGACGCCGTCCTGCCCTACCCGGTCACCGGTCAACGGCTCGCCCCGTTGCTGCCCAACGGCACACTCGTCACTCTCAAGGGCGCACCGCACGGCATCCCGTGGACACACGCCGACGAGATCACCAAGGCGATCATGGACTTCATCGGCGCGCCCGCCATGGCCCGCGCGTAGGCGTCGGTCAGGACTTCGGGCCGACGTGCCGGTCCAGTGTGGCGACGGCGTCGCGTCGCGCCACCGACAGGGAGTTGCGTCGGTTCATCCGCCAGGCGACGCCGAGGAGGTCGAGACCCCACTGGCAGAGCCCCATGATGTCGGCCGACTCGTTGACGAACATGTAACGCGGGTAGATGTAGTGCCGGCCTCTCGTCGTGACCCGGTTGGCGACGCGGCAGCCGTCGGAGTGGAAGAGGCCGCGCAGGAAGTCGCCGGCGTGCTGTTCGATGATCGGTCGTTGCCAGTCGGCGAGGACGATCGGCCGATCGTGCTTCTTGCCGGGACCGTGCTGCGGGAGCAGGCAGGGCCAGTGGAGGCCGTAACTCTGCACGCCCACGCAACCCTGCTTCTGGACCCGTTGCACCTTCGAGGCCAACACGGCACGCATGGCCACGTCGCACGCCTCGATCAGCCCGGGCCAGGCATCGGAACAGTAGATGCGCAACACCGGAACACGCGCCCTCGTCACCAGGTGGCCGTCGCCCAGGTAGAGACCGAGAAGGTAGGCGTAGGCCGCGGGGTCTGTCGGACTGCCGACACCTTCACGGCAGCGGAAACACCTGAGTTGGGTGCCCTGGAACTTGGCTTCCGGCCGGTCATTACACCAGTGCCAGACCGTCCGATAGGGCAGATCGACAGCCCGAGCGGTGTCGGCGACAGTGCTGCCCGCGAGAAACAGCTGGCGTGCGCGAGCACGGATCTCAGGTGGATGCACGAGACCATGCTCGAACACCCGTACGACATTAATGTGTGCCCTCGGTGGGATTCGAACCCACACTGTATGGAGTTTGAAGCCATTGCCTGCTGCCAGTTGGGCTACGAGGGCGCTTCCCTGATTCAGCCCTGACAGGATACCCACTACGCTGAAGGCGGTGACACCCGGCTGGGCGGGTGCGCGTTCGAACTGGTGGGGGTAGGGCTGGTGGCTGAGATGCCGACGGATGCCGAGCGCAGGCGCGTACTGATCGCCGAGGACGAGGCGCTGATCCGGCTGGACCTCGCCGAGATGCTTGTCGAAGAGGGTTACGAGGTGGTGGGGGAGGCCGGCGACGGTGAGACAGCCGTGCGCCTCGCCGAGGAGCTGAAGCCCGATCTCGTCATCCTCGACATCAAGATGCCGATCATGGATGGGCTGGCTGCCGCCGAGCGCATCGCCGGTGCCCGGATCGCCCCCGTGATCATTCTGACCGCGTTCAGCCAGCGTGACCTGGTGGAGCGGGCGCGCGCGGCGGGCGCGATGGCGTACCTCGTGAAGCCTTTCCAGAAGAGCGACCTGGTCCCGGCGGTGGAGATCGCGTTGTCGCGGTACTCGGAGGTCGCGGCCCTGGAGGCGGAGGTCGCGAGCCTGACCGACCGCCTGGAGATCCGTAAGTCGGTGGAGCGTGCCAAGGGCGCGCTGATGACGACGTACGGGATGACCGAGCCGCAGGCGTTCAAGTGGATCCAGCGCACGGCGATGGACCACCGGATGACCATGAAAGAGGTCGCCGAGCGGATCCTCGCGGAGACCGCCGGCGGCGAGGTGTCGCAGCAGCCCAGCGTCTGAGTGTCCGACGCGGCGCCGCGGGGCCGCCGTGGGTGACCTCCGGTGGTTAGCATCGACGGGTGTCCGTCCGACGGGTGATCGCGGTGTTCGGCGTGTTCGCGCTGGTCCTGTCCGGCTGCGACGGGCCGCCTTCGCCGCGCGGCGGTGAGCCGACGACGGTCGCGGCACCGGCGTCGCGGCCGGATTGGCAGCCGCTGACGCTGCCGGCGCCGCCCGGCGGTGCGGGGCATTCGGTGGTGCGTGACGCGGCGTCGTGCGCGGGCCGGTGGTTCGTGGTCGGTGGCGTCGTCGACGCGCAGGGTGGTACGCGCCCGGCGGCCTGGACCAGTGTGGACGGTACGACGTGGACAGTCGTCGAGGTGCGTCCGGATTCCTTCTACGGTCGGCAGAACGTGTTCCTCTCGGTGGCCTGTCGGGACGGGAAGGCGGCGCTGATCGGCGCGAAGGTCGGTGGCGCGCACGGTTATCCGCGGGTGAGCACGTGGCGGCAGGTGGCCGATGGTGCGCTGGTCGAGGTGCAGGCGTCGTTCGAGACGTACGGCGGGCCGACGGCGGTGAACGTGTCCCGGCTGGCGGCCGGCCCGCCGGGTTGGTTGATCGTCGGTAACCGGTCGGCGGGTGCCGCGTCCTGGGTGTCGTCGCCGGACGCGGCGGAGTTCGCGCTTGTCGAGGGCGCACCGGAGCTGGCCAGTGACGCGGTGGGGGTGACCTGGGCGTTCGACGCGGTGGCGACGTCGTCGGGGTGGCTTGCGGTGGGGGGTCTGTTGCCGGCTGGCCGGATCGACCGTGACCCGGCGGTGTGGTCGTCGCCGGACGGGCGGTCGTGGCGGCGCACGGTGTTGCCCGGCGGTTCGGAGTACGAGGAGTTGCAGCGGGTGGTGCTTGCCGACGGCGTGCCGGTGGCGGTGGGGCTGCGTGGGGGGACGTTCGGCGCGTGGCGGCAGGAGGCGGCGGGTTGGGTGTCCGTCGGGACGTTCGGGCGGCGGGCCGGTGCCGGGGTGCCGGGGGTGGGGTCGCTGGTGTCGTCCGGGGGGCGTCTGGTCGCCGCGGTGACGGATGGGGCGCGGCATTCGGTGTGGGTGTCGGCCGATCGGGGTGGGTCGTGGCGGGAGGCGACGATGCCGCTCGATGTGCCGGCGGGTGTTGACCGGGATGTGACGCTGGTGGCGGTGGGTGACCGTTTGTGGTTGGCGGCTGACGACGGCACGCGGGTCGGGTTGTGGTGGGCGGCGGGCCCGGGCGCCTGACCGTCGGCGGTGCGGTGACCATTCACCCCGCGGTGCCGTCGGCGTGGACGTTTGCGCAGGTCAGTCGGCTTTTTGTCAGCTGCGCGTGGTCCGGGTCGGTGCGGGTGGAGTGCGACCGGGCGTGGGTTTAAGGACCGACTGGTGGATTCACCTGTTACGGACATCGACATGATTGCCCACGTCTTCGTAACGGTTTCGCAGACCCCGCCTTCAGGCCTTCCGAGACGGTATGTCGTGTCGGTACGCTCCGCCATCACGAGCCGTAACGCAGGGGGCGTCCCTGCGGGGTGGGTGGAATTGCGGGTCTGCTGCTGTCGCCGTCGCTTCGGGTCAGCCGCGTCCGTATCTCGAGGAGGTCAGGAAGCCGTGAGGCGAAGCTATGTACGGGCGCTGGGCACCGTCGCGCTCGCCGCAACCCTTGTGGTTGCGGCTGGTTGCCAGGATTCCGGTGGCGGCGATGGTGGCACCGCGTCGGGCGACTGCGGTGGCAAGATTGCGATCTTCGGTGCGTTCACCGGCGACAACGCGGGTCTGGTGATCCCGTCGCTGAACGGCGCGGAGCTCGCCGTGGAGCAGTTCAACACGGCGAACCCGAACTGCAAGGTCACCATGCAGAAGTTCGACACCCAGGGTGACCCCGCGGTGGCGACCCCGTTCGCGAACCAGATCGCGGGCGATAACTCGTTCCTCGGTGTCATCGGTGGTCACTTCTCCGGTGAGTCGGACGCGACCATGCCGATCTACCAGGCTGCCGGCCTGGCGATGGTCAGCCCGTCGGCGACCCGCACGGACCTGACCCAGAAGGGCAACACGTCCTTCTACCGCGTGGTCGGTAACGACGGCACGCAGGCCGGCGCCGTGGCCAGCTACCTGAAGACCCAGAACGCGAAGAAGGTCTTCATGGTCGACGACGCCAGCGCCTACGGCGCGGGTATCACCGAGGAGCTGGGCAAGCAGCTCGGCCCGCTGGTGGTCAACAAGGACAAGATCCAGGAGCGGCAGGCGCAGTTCGACGCCACCATCTCCAAGATCAAGGCCGCGCAGGCGGACTTCGTCTTCTACGGCGGTTACACCCGTGAGGCCGCTCCGCTGGTGAAGCAGATGCGTGCCGCCGGCGTCCAGGCCAAGTTCGTCGGCCCGGACGGTCTCTACGACACCGCGTTCCCGTCGGGTGCCTCCGGTGGCGCCGAGGGCGCGATCATCACCTGCCCGTGCCTCCCGGCCGACAAGGCCGGCGGCACCTTCTCCGCCGACTACCAGAAGAAGTACGGCATCCCGCCGGGCTCCTACGGCGCTGAGGGCTTCGACGGCGCGACGATCTACCTGGACGCCTTCAAGGCGGGCAAGAAGACCCGGGCGGACATCCTGGCGTTCGTGAAGGCGTACGACAAGCAGGGTGTGTCGAAGTACATCAAGTTCGACTCCAAGGGTGACGTCGACCCGACGAAGGTCGTCATCTGGGCCTACCAGATCAAGGGCAACGCTATCGAGCCGCTGCAGGAGCTCAAGCTCATGTGACCGATCATGTCGACCGCGATGTTGTTGCGCACGAAGCCGTAGATCGACTCGGCGAACCACTGCTTCTTGGTCGGCACCAACTGAGGGTTCC
>NZ_JBSGIV010000111.1:0-12461 GCF_053605225.1 Micromonospora sp. NPDC003944 | reverse complement strand
GTTCGCGGCAACAATGATCCATCGTGGTCTATCCGTTCGGACACGGGAGCACATCATGCTCGACGCACGCAGCACGAACCGGCGCCCCCGGGTGGGTGAGCCGGGGGCGTCGGCGCCGATCTCAGCGGTCGAGCGTGGTCAGGGGCGGGTGCCCTGGCCGCCGGTGTGCGGGAGCCGCTCGGTGGGGATCACGCCGAGGCGGCCGGCCTGGAAGTCCTCGAATGCCTTGAGTAGCTCGTCCCGGGTGTTCATCACGAACGGGCCGTACTGCGCCACCGGCTCCCGAATGGGCTGACCACCCATGATGTAGAGGTCGAGGGCCGGGGTGTTGCTGTCCTGCGCGGTGTCGGCGCTGAACCGCAGCGCGTCACCCGGGCCGTGCACCGCGAGCTGGCCGGTACGCACCGGCCGACGGTCGGCGCCGACCGTGCCGCGCCCGCCCAGCACGTACACCAGGGCGTTGAAGTCGGGCCGCCAGGGCAGGTCGACCTGCGCGCCCGGCTGCACGGTGACGTGGGTGATGGTGATCGGGGTGAAGGTCGAGCCCGGGCCGCGGTGCCCGGCGATCTCGCCGGCGATGACCCGGACCAGCGCGCCGCCGTCGGGCGTGGTGAGCAGCGCCGACTCCCGGCCACGGATGTCCTGGTAGCGGGGCGGGTTCATCTTGGCCGAGCGGGGCAGGTTGACCCACAGTTGGGTGCCGTGGAAGAGCCCGCCGCTCACCACCAGGTGCTCCGGCGGCGCCTCGATGTGCAGCAGGCCGCTGCCCGCCGTCATCCACTGGGTGTCGCCGTCGGTGATGGTGCCGCCACCACCGTTGGAGTCCTGGTGGTCGAAGACGCCGTCGATGATGTACGTGACGGTCTCGAAGCCGCGGTGCGGGTGCCACGGGGTGCCCTTGGGCTCTCCCGGCGCGTAGTCCACCTCGCCCATCTGGTCGAGGTGGATGAACGGGTCCAGATCGGTGGTCGACACGCCGGCGAAGGCGCGACGGACCGGGAAGCCCTCACCCTCGAAACCGCTGGGCGCCGTGGTCACCGTGCGGACCGGGCGGATCGTGGCGGCCTCGTCGAGTCGAGGCAGGCGGGGGAGGACGAGGACGTTGTCGACGGTGATCGCGGGCATGTCGAGGGCTCCTAGCGTGAGGCGGGGGTGGTCGAGCTGGCCCGCGATGCGCGCAGGCGCTCGCCGAGCCGGCCGAAGACCCGGGTGAGGCAGGCGACCTCGGCGTCGTCGAGGTCGTCCATCAGGTGGGTGCGCACCGACGCCAGGTGGTGGGGTGCGGCTTCCCGCAGTGCGAGCAGCCCGGCGGCGGTGAGGACCGCCTCGCTGCCGCGCCTGTCGTCCGGGCAGGGCTCCTTGCTGACCAGGCCGCGACGCTGCATGGAGGAGACCTGGTAGGTGAGGCGGCTGGGCGAGAAGATCAGTCGGCTGGCCAGCTCGCCCATGCGGAGCCGCTGCCCCGGTGCCTCGGAGAGCAGGACCAGCACGTGGTAGTCGGCGAAGCTGAGGTCACTGTCGACCCGCAGATCCTCTTCCAACTGGGTGTAGAGACGCTGGCTGGCCTCGATGTAGGCACGCCAGGCGGCCTCTCGGGTGCTGTCCAGGCTCTCGGTCATGCCACGACGATAACATTCTTACAAAATTTAAATAATGCCGTTCTCCGTGCTCTGCATCACTCCCTAGGGTCGTGGTGGCAAGATCGTGCGGCTTTGAAGGAAGTCCGCGTGAATCCAGCGGCGGGCAGCCGGCGGGTTGTGCCAGACTCCGGCCTCGTGTAACACGTGGAACTCGCCGCCGCCGACCTGTTGCTGCGGCCCTGGCGAGACGAGGACGCTCCGGCGGTGCGCGACGCCCTCCGCGACCCGGCGATCGCGCAGTGGAACCCGCAGGGTGGCGGCCCGATCGACGATCAGGTCGCCCTGCTCTGGGTGCGCCGCCGCGCCGACTGGTCCACCGGCGGTCATGCCTCGATGGCGGTCACCGCGGCGGCCGACGGTGAGCTGCTCGGCTCGGTCTCGTTGCACAACATCCGCGACGGCGACGCCTCCATCGGCTACTGGACGATGCCCGCGGCGCGGGGACGCCAGGTGGCGGCGCGCGCCGTCGTGCGGCTCACCGAGTGGGCGTTCGCGGATCTCGGGCTGCACCGGGTGGAGTTGTGTCACGCGGTGGCGAACCCGGCGTCCTGCCGGGTGGCCGAGCGTGCCGGCTATCCGGCCGAGGGCACCCTGCGGGAGTCGTACCGCTACGGCGACGGCCGCCGCTACGACGAGCACCTGCACGCCCGCCTGGCCACCGACCGTTAGTCGGAGGCGGGCCGGGTCCGACCATGGGTCGACCCCGGCCGCGCCGCTCGTTCCGGCCCGTCACTCGGTCACCTTGCGGAGGAACGTCGTGAGGGCGCTCGTGACGCGCTCGATCCGCTCCGGCAGGGGCAGAGGCTCGGGCGCCGGGGGCCCGGCGTGCTTCTTGCCCCGCAGGTACAGCGAGCAGGCCAGGTCGGTGCAGAGGTACGTGCCCACCGAGTCGCCCTGCCGCCCACTCGGACCGGCCTTGGGGGCGGTCATCAACGAGACGCCCCCGCCCAGGTGCGTGGTCAGGCAGAACGAACACATGCTGTGCCGCACGCGGCCGGTCTGGTGCGTCGCGGCCCGCAGCACCACCCCGGCAAGCCCGCCGTCGGTCTCGGCGACCAGGTAGGCCCGCTGCGGCGCGGACGGGTCCCGCCAGCCGAGAAAGTCGAGGTCGTCCCACGGACGCATTTCAAGATCATTGGGTACGGCCAGCCGCTTCGCCTCGCCCCGACTGCAGTTGACGAAGGACGCGCGGATGGCGGACTCGGTAACCTGTAGCATAGGTAGTAGCCTAGCTTTCCTAGGCAAGTGTTTATCAGAGATAGGTTGGGAGTGTGCTGCATGGCACGTGCCGGGGTGACCGCCGAACGCCTGACGCTTGCCGCAGCGGAGTTGGCCGACGAGGTGGGCCTGGAGAACGTCACTGTCGCCGCGCTCGCCCGCCAGTTCGGGGTGAAGGACGCGAGCCTCTACTTCCACCTCAAGAACGCGCACGACCTACGGGTCAGGATCGCCCTGCTGGCGCTGGCCGAGCTTGCCGACCGGGTCGCCACCGCGCTCGCCGGTCGGGCCGGAAAGGACGCGCTGGTGGCCTTCGCCAACGCGTACCGCGACTACGCGCGGGAGCACCCGGGCCGCTACGCCGCCATGCAGATCGACCTCGACCCGGAGACCGCCGCCGCGAGCGCGGGTGTCCGGCACGCCGAGATGACCCGGGCGATCCTGCGGGGTTACCGGCTCTCCGAGCCCGACCAGACCGACGCGGTGCGGATGATGCACAGCACGTTCCACGGGTTCGTGAGCCTGGAGCGGACCGGCGGGTTCCGGCACACCCCGCGCCCCACCGACGACTCGTGGTCACGCGCCCTGGACGCCCTCGACGCCGTCCTCACCAACTGGCCGTCGCCCTGAGGTGTCGCGGCGAGGCGGCATAGGCTCGGTGGCGTGGATGATCTGGAGTTGGCCGACTGGCGCGAGCGGGTGGCCCGGTTGTACCTGTCCGACGTCGACCTGGCCGGCTTCCGTGCCGGCCGCGACGAACTCTTCGCCACCCACCCGCAGAGCCCGATCTCCGTGGCGGACCGGCCGGGCTTCACCGGGGTGCGCTACTTCCCGCCCGATCCCCGAGCCGTGGTCGAGGCGCCCCTGCGCCCGGCCAGCGGCGAGCTGCGCATCGACACGGGTGGCCCGGACGGCGTGGTCGCGTACCGGCGGGTCGCGGTGGCCGAGACGCCCTGGGGGCCGCTGACCCTCTGGTGGATCGAGGCGTACGGGGGAGGGTTGTTCGTTCCGCTGCGCGACGGCACCTGCGGGCGGGAGAGCTACGGGGGAGGGCGGTACCTCACCGACACGGTGAAGGGCACCTTCGGCCGGGGCGTCGAGCTGCTGCCCGGTGACCGGGTCCGGCTGGACGCCAACTACCTCTACAACCCGAGCTGTGCCTACGACGACCGTTGGGCGTGCCCGTTGGCACCTCCGGAGAACCGGGTCGAGGTCGACATCCGCGCCGGCGAGCAGACGTACGCGACCCACGGGTCCTGATCGACGCGACGTCCCCGCAGGGGCGCGGCTTGACCTCACGTCGCGTTCAACGCCTACGGTCGGTCGACGTATCCGATCCCGTGAGGAGGAACGTCAGATGACGGTCAGCTGGGCGTACGTCTACGAGCATCCGGGCAGCGACCCGGTGGGCGACCGGGTCGTGCTGGACCGCGACGGCCAACGCACCTATCTGGTGCCCGTGCCGGACCCGGCGGTGGCCCCCGCCGTCGCCGTGGACCTGCTGGCCGAGGGTGTCGCGCTGATCGAGCTGTGCGGCGGCTTCGCGCTGGCGGCGGCGGCACGGGTGGCCGAGGCCGTCGGCGGGCGGGTGCCGGTCGGGCACGTCACCTTCGCGGTGGACTCGGTACGTGGTGCGACGCGCTATGGCGAGCTGTTCGAGGCCCAGCCCGACTGAACGACGCCACGGCCGCCCCGGCACGCTGCCGGGACGGCCGGTCGGTCGTCGGTCAGCGACCGTTCGCCGCCGTGCCGGGCGTCTGCATCCGAGCGAGCAGCTGTCGCGCCTGGTCGGCGAGCTGGGCGTCGACGGTCACCGCGTACTGGCCGGCGCGCAGTGAGCTGGCCGAGGTGAAGTCGCGCTGACCACCGGTCATGGCGTGGGCGACCGCGCCGAACACCGCACCCCAGATCGCGCCGATGACCAGCCCGACCAGGATCACCGCCAGCCAGTTGCCGACGGTGAAGATGCCGAACAGCAGACCGATGAAGAGCCCGAACCAGGCGCCGGTGCCGGCACCCAACAGACCGGCGCGGCCGGTGGTCATCCGTCCGAGCACCGTCTCCACAAGGGCGAGGTTGGTGCCGACGATGGCGCTGTGCTCCACCGGGAAGCGGTTGTCGGCCAGATAGTCGACGACCCGCTGCGCGGTCGGATAGTCCGGGTACGAGCCGATCGTCACGGTCGGCGGGCCGCTCTCCGGCCCGTGACCGTCGCCCGCCGGTGTCGACAGGCGGCCGGCCGGCCCGGACGGAAGCAGGTCGCCACCCTGTGTGCCGGGCCGCCAGGCGGCGGTCGGCCCCGAAGCTGACGTCATGAGCATCCTCCCTCGTCAGCTCCCCGGGTTCCCGTCCAGGCCGAGCGGTAACGCGCTGCCCGCCGTCGGGCAGGAGGGGCATGGGCGTGGACTGCCCGGGTAGCCAGTCGGGTGGAGAGCGGACAGATCAGCGACTACGGCTTCCTCGCCGACAGCCGCAGCGCGGCGCTCGTGGACGCCTCGGGCTCGGTGAACTGGTGGTGCCCGGGCCGGTTCGACGCCCCGTCGGTGTTCGGGCGGCTGCTCGACGACAACGCCGGGCACTGGTCGATCCAGCCCGAGGGCGACTACCGCGTCGAACGCTGCTACCTCGAGGACACCCTGGTGCTGAAGACGGTCTTCCACACCGCGCAGGGGGACGTCGCGCTCACCGACGCGCTCGCCTTCGAGCCCGGCTCACGCGGTCACGACGTCGGTCTGCGCTCGCCGCAGGTGCTGGTCCGCTCGGTGGAGGGGCTGTCGGGTTCGGTACCGATGCGGGTGCACTACCGGCCGCGCTTCGAGTACGGCCGGACCATCGCGTACCTGATCGAGCGGGAGGACATGCTGGAGGCCATCGCCGGGGCCGCCCGACTCACCCTGCGTTGCAGCGAGCGGTTGACCGCCGGGGACGGCGAGGCCACCGGGACGTTCACCGCCCGCGCCGGCACCAAACACACCTTCACCCTCGGGTACGCCCCGACCTACGACGCCCCGCTGCCCGAGGTGCCGGACGCCGACCAGACCATCGCCGACACCGTCGCCGGCTGGCGCTCCTGGTCGGCCGAGCACCCGTACGACGGGCTCTACGCCGAGCAGGTGCGGCGCAGCCGGCTGGTGGTGCAGGGCATGACGTACCGGCCCAGCGGTGCGGTGGTGGCCTCGGTGACCACCTCGCTTCCGGAGAAGCTCGGCGGGGACCGCAACTACGACTACCGCTACGTCTGGGTGCGTGACTTCAGCCTGACCCTGCGGGCACTGTGGCGGACGGCGTGCCTGGACGAGGTGCAACGGCAGTTCGCCTGGTTGGGCCGGGCGATGGGCCGCGTCGACGACATGCCGGTGCCCATCATGTACGGGGTACTGGGGGAGCGGGACCTCACCGAGCACCGCCTGGATCAGCTCGGCGGCTACCGGGACAGCCCACCGGTGATGATCGGAAACGACGCGTGGCAGCAGCGGCAGACCGACATCTTCGGCGAGGCGATGGACGCCGCCTGGTTGATGCGCGACAAGCTGCAGCCGTTCGACACGGAGGTGCAGCACGTGCTCCGGGTGCTCGCGGACCAGGCCGCGCGCGACTGGGCGTTGCCGGACGCGGGCATGTGGGAGGAGCGTGGCATCCAGCACCACCACGTCTCCTCGAAGGTGCAGTGCTGGGTCGCCCTGGACCGGGCGGTCCGCTTCGGTGACCGGCTCGGCGAGCCGCAGGACGTGGCCCGCTGGGCGGCCGCCCGCGACGCGGTGCGCGCGGAGGTCTTCGAGCGGGGCTGGAACGAGCGGCTCCAGGCGTACACCGGGAGTTTCGAATCCGACGACCTGGACGCCTCGGTGCTGGTGATGCCGCTCGTCGGGTTCCTGCGGGCCGACGATCCGCGGATGCTCTCGACGATCCGCGCGGTGGAGCAGCGGCTCTCCCACGACGGCCTGTTGCGGCGCTGGGACGGCGACCCGGCGGGGTTCCTCATCTGTTCGTTCTGGCTCGTCTGTTGCCTGGCGCTGGCCGGTGAGCGGGACCGGGCGCACGAGTTGTTCCGGGAGTTGGCGCAGCGGGTCAACGACCTCGGCCTGTTCGCCGAGCAGATCGACCCGCTGACCGGGGAACAGTTGGGCAACTTCCCCCAGGCGTTCTCGCACATCGGCCTGATCAACGCCGCCGGTGTGCTGACCGACGTGGAACGGGACCCGACGCTGCGTCAGCGTGGGATGCCTCCGGCGTACTTCTCACCAGTGCGCCCCTGAGCCGGACTTTCGTGTAGATGGTGACAACTTTCTATCTGTTGGCGTGAAGTTCTATCGCACTCCAGTGAAAGACGTTAATGTCCGGGACACCTTGCGGTGCTCCTCCAGTCGGCGGGAGCGGCACCGAGATCCCCCGGACAGCTGGAGGTCTCGTGTCTCGCACACCGCGCCGACGTTTCGTCAGCGTCACCACCCTGCTCACCGTCCTGCTCACCCTCTGCCTCGTCCCGCAGGCCGTCGAACGCCCGGCCGCCGCCGCCCCGGCCCGGGCCGCAGCCCTCGCGCCGCCCGCCACCAACGGTTTCGAGAAGGTCGCCCTCGACGGCGGTCTCTCCATGGGCGAACCGATCGAACTTGCCGTCGCCCCCGACGGCAAGGTCTTCTACATCAACCGGGGCACCAGCAGCGCCGGCGGCCAGGTCCGCCTCTACAACCCGGCGACGAGGTCCACCACCGTGGCCCTGACCCTGGCGTTGGACGCCCGCTTCGAGGACGGCCTGATCGGCATCACCCTGCACCCGAGCTTCGCGAGCAACCGCTGGGTCTACCTCTTCTACTCGCCGAAGGTCACCCCGCTCGTCAACCGGATCAGCCGGTTCACCTTCAACCCCTCCACGCTCCTGCTCGACCCGGCCAGCGAGGACATGCTCATCGAGTGGCCCACCGACCGCGACCTGTGCTGCCACTCGGCCGGGTCGATGAGCTGGGACACCGCAGGCAACCTGTACTTCGCCGTCGGCGACAACACCAACTCCGGCGGCGACTCCGCCGGGATGGCCCCGATCGACGAGCGGACGACCCGCAACGCGCAGTACGACGCCCAGCGCACCTCGGGCAACACCAACGACCTGCGCGGAAAGATCAACCGGATCCACCCGGAGAACGACGGCAGCTACACCGTCCCCGCCGGCAACCTCTTCGCAGCCGGCACCGCGCGGACCCGCCCGGAGATCTACGTGATGGGCGTGCGCAATCCGTACCGCATCTGGGTGGACCGCAAGGCCACCAACACCCTCTACTGGGGTGAGGTGGGCCCGGACGCCGGCGCCGACCTCGCCAACCGTGGTCCGGCGGCGTACGACGAGTTCAACCGGGCCACCGGGCCGGGCAACTACGGCTGGCCGTACTGCGGCGGCCCGAACGTCGCGTACAACGACTGGGACTTCGCCACCGCCACGCCGCGCGGCTGGTTCCCCTGCGGCGGCTCGACCGGCCCGGTCAACAACTCACCCCGCAACACCGGCATCCAACAGTTGCCGCCGACGAAGCCCGCACTGGTCTGGGAGCAGCACGGCGGCAGCGAGGACTGGCCGGCCCTGGACAACCCCGGCGGGTGCGGGTCGCCCAACCACGTCGAGGTCTACCACTACGACCCGAACCTCGTCTCGGACGTGAAATGGCCCGCCTACTACGACAACAAGTGGCTGATCTCCGAGTACTGCCGCAACTGGATCAAGGAGGTCCAGTTCGACAACGGCAACCCCGCCACCGGCGCGCCGACCGTGATCGAGCCGGTGCTCGCCGGCATGACGTTCGTCCACCCCATCGACTGGCAGTTCGGCCCGGACGGCTCGCTCTACCTGCTGGAGTACGGCAGCGGCTACTTCTCCGGCGCTGTCGACGCCGGCCTGTACAAAATCAACTACGTCCAGGGTGGTCGGTCGCCGGTGGCCAGGGCCACAGTCAACCGGGACAACGGCCTGGCTCCCCTCTCGGTGATCTTCTCCAGCGCCGGCAGTTCGGACCCGGACGGCGACCCGTTGACGTACGCCTGGGACTTCACCAACAACGGCAGCACCGACTCGACCGCCGCCAACCCGTCCTTTACGTACTCCTCGAACGGGACCTACAGTGCCCGGCTCACCGTCAGCGACGGCACCGGCCGCAGCGCCACCACAGTGGTGTCGGTGGTGGTCGGCAACAACCGCCCCACGGTCACGCTGACCGGCCTGCCCGCCGGCGGGCTCTTCGACTGGGGGCAGGACCTGGCGGTGGGCGCCACCGCAAGTGACCCGCAGGACGGCACGCCGGCCTGCTCGGCGGTGGTCGTCCGGGCCGCGCTCGGG
The DNA here is from genome assembly GCF_053605225.1 of Micromonospora sp. NPDC003944. Lineage (NCBI taxonomy): Bacteria > Bacillati > Actinomycetota > Actinomycetes > Micromonosporales > Micromonosporaceae > Micromonospora > Micromonospora sp. NPDC003944. The sequence goes on along the minus strand of NZ_JBSGIV010000111.1, from coordinate 3,281 downwards.
CACCAGGAGCACGCCCACGAGGAGGGGGAGGGCACCGGCTGCGGCGCGACCTTCAACACCGGCCCGGTGCACGCCGGCCCCGACTCGGTGCTCTTCTTCGTCCTGCGCGGCAGCTACACCGACCGCGGCGCGACCGGCTCGGCCGCGCTCACCGGCGAACAGGAGATCATCCTCTACCCGAAACAGTGGCAGGCCGAGCACTTCGTCCAGCTCAACGGCCCCAAGGTGATCGACCAGGCGGCGGCCGAGGGTGGCAGGCGGCTCGGTGACATCCAGAACGGCGAGAGCGTCCGACACCACGCGGTCAGCCTCAAGGGGATCACCGGCGTCCGGGCCAGGGTCTCCTCCGGCGGCCCCGGGGGCACCATCTCCTTCCGGTACGACTCACCGACCGGCACGGAGGTCGCCCGGATCGCGGTGCCGAACACCGGCGGCTGGGACAACTACACGGAGCTGAGCGCCACGGTGACCAGGCCCGACGACGGCACCCACGACCTGTACCTCGTGATGACCGGCGGCAGCGGGGCGTTGCTCGACGTGGACAGCTACACCTTCACCGGGCCGGGCGTCGGCACCGGTGGGGCGCGCACCGGTGAGGTCAAGGCCCTCGGCAAGTGCGCGGACATCGCCTCCAGCCAGACCGCGAACGGCACCAAGGTGCAGACCTGGACCTGCAACGGCACCGCGGCGCAACGGTGGACCCTGCCCGGCGACGGCACGGTCCGTGGGCTCGCCAAGTGCCTGGACGTGAAGGCGAGCGGCACCACCGACGGCACCCTCGTGCAGCTCTACGACTGCAACGGCAGTGGGGCGCAACAGTGGGCCGCCCAGCCGGACGGCAGCCTGCGCAACCCCCAGTCCGGGCGTTGCCTGGACATCCCCAACTCGGACCTCACCGACGGTCGGCAACTGCGGATCTGGACCTGCAACGGCACCGGGGCGCAACGCTGGACCCTTCCGTGACCGCCCCCTGACCGGCCCGGCACCCGTACCCGAGCGTCGACGACGCACGGGGCCGGGCGGCGGAGGCGGAGCCCGGCCGTCCACCCACGTCCCCCGGTGGGCGGCCGGGACTCGGGGGAGAATGCCGGTATGCGGCTGGTGCTCACGGCGGACACTCACCTACCGAAGCGGGCCCGGGACCTACCCGGGCCCCTCTGGGCGGCCATCGAGGAGGCCGACGTGGTGGTGCACGCTGGCGACTGGGTGGACGAAGCCCTGCTCGACGCCATGTCCGCGCGATCGCGCCGGCTGATCGGGGTGTACGGCAACAACGACGGCCCGGCGCTGCGCGCCCGGCTGCCGGAGGTGGCCCGGGTCGAGCTGGACGGTCTGCGGGTCGCGGTGGTGCACGAGACCGGGCCCCGGACCGGCCGTGAGAAGCGCTGCGCGGCGCGCTTCCCCGACGTCGACCTGCTGGTCTTCGGGCACTCGCACATCCCCTGGGACACCGAGGCGCCCGGTGGTCTGCGCCTGCTCAACCCCGGCTCACCCACCGACCGCCGCTCCCAACCCCACGCCACCTACCTGACGGCCAAGGTGCACGAAGGCAGCCTGACCAAGGTGCGTCTACAAAGCCTCGCCCGCCCCTGAACCCCGCCCCCCGCGCCCCGCGCCCGCGCCCCGCGCCCCGCGCCCCGCGCCCCGCGCCCCGCCCCCGCGCCCTGCTCCCGCGATCTTGCACTTGCTGTCGTTGTTTCGCACCTTGCGCGCGTTTTGTCGCGACAGGAAGTGCAAGATCGCGTGGAGGAGTGCGGGCGGCGCCGTTTCGGTTTGCGGGACGTCCGTCCGTCACCGGCACCGCCTTGCCGATCATGGAGTTGTGGTGGGTCACCAAGCACCCGTAAAGCCCCTAAGTCGGGCACCACAACTCCATGATCGGCGGACCGGGACAGGCCGTGCGGCCCTCACGCAAGGATGTCGGGGGTGCGGGACTACTGGCCTCGGCCGGTTTTGGCTTGGAGTTCGTCGATGCGCTTGGACGCCTCGGCCTTGGTCAGGTCGTCCGGGAGGTCGGCATGGGCCTCCCGGGCCAGCGTGCCCAGGTAGGACTCCTGCGCGGCGGTCGGCGGCTCGTCCCCGGTGACCCACTCGTCCGGGTCCTTGATCGCGGCGTTCTGGTCGGCCTGCTCGGTGCGGCGGTCGGTCATCATCATCACCCTTTCCTTCGAACAGGTGTGCCAGTACCCCGATCTCCGTGGTTCATTCCCGACCTCCGCCACCTACGATCATCGGGTGACGGTGGATCGGTCGGGTGTCATGGTGGTCGGGGCGGGCATCGCCGGGGTGGCCTGTGCGGTCGAGTTGACCCGGGCCGGTGTGCCGGTGCAGGTCCGGGAGCGGGGGCACGTCCGCGGTGGCCGGATGGCCAGCAAGCGCTTCCAGGGCCGGCCCGCGGACATCGGCGCCGCCTACTTCACCGCCACCGACCCGGACTTCGCCGCGCTTGTCGAGCAGTGGCGCGCCGCCGGGCTGGTCCGCGAGTGGACCGACACCTTCCAGGCGTACGACCGGAGCGGGAACCACGAGGTGACCGGGCCGATGCGGTTCGCCGCCCCGCGTGGGCTGCGTTCGGTGGTCGAGCACCTGGCCGGCGCGGTTCCGGTGACCGTCGACCGGCTGGTGCTCACCGTCGAGCCAGGTCCGGTGGTGGACGGCGTGTCGTGTGCGGCGGTCGTCCTGGCCATGCCGGGCCCGCAGGCCGCCCTGCTGCTCGACCCGGCTCTGGCCGACGCCACCCGGGTCGTACAGGCGCAGCGGTGGTCGCCGTCGCTGGCCGCGGTGCTGCGCTTCCCGACCCGGCGCTGGCCGGATTTCCGGGGCGCGTTCGTCAACGAGCACCCGGTCCTCAACCTCGTCTGCGACGACGGCGACCGGCGCGGTGACGGTGCGCCGGTGCTGGTCGCGCACACCGTGCCGGAGTTCGCGGCCGGTCACCTCGCCCAACCCACCGGGGCCGGCCCGGCGATCGAGCAGGCCGTGCGGGACCTGCTCGGGCTGCCCGAGCAGGCCGTCGACGTGCACGTGCACCGCTGGACGTACGCGAAGCCGACACGCGACGCCGGCGGCGCCACCCACCACCTGGACGCTGACGGGATCGGCCTGGCCGGCGACGCCTTCGGCAAGCCCCGGGTGCAGAGCGCCTGGCGTTCCGGCCGGGACCTCGGCCGCGCGCTGGCCGCCCGCCTGGCCTGAGCCACCCGCGCAGCCGTGACCGGCTGGCCTGAGCCGCCCCGCGCAGCCGTGACCGGCTGGCCTGAGCCGCCCCGCGCAGCCGTGAC
>NZ_JBSGIV010000110.1:0-12512 GCF_053605225.1 Micromonospora sp. NPDC003944 | reverse complement strand
GTGTAGTCGAACTTCTCCACGGCCCGGATCAGGCCGAGGTTGCCCTCCTGGATCAGGTCGAGGAACGCCATGCCACGGCCGGTGTAGCGCTTGGCGATGCTGACCACCAGCCGCAGGTTCGCCTCCAACAGGTGGTCCTTGGCCGCCCGACCCTGCGCGACGATCAGCTCCAGGTCGGCTCGCAGCTCCGCGGAGACCGGGGTGCAGGTGGCCAGCTTCTCGGCGGCGAACAGGCCGGCCTCGATGCGCCGGGCCAGGTCGACCTCCTGCGCGGCGGTCAGCAGCTTCGTCCGGCCGATTCCGTTGAGGTAGGCCCGGACCAGGTCGGTGGAGATGCCGCGCTCGTCGGTGGCGTCCAGGTCGACGAGGGCCTCGGAGGTCCCGTCGGTGTCGGTCGTGGTGGCCGGGCGCGTCCGGTGTTCCGTCATCTGCAGGACCATCTCTGTCTCTCCCCGTTTCCACGTCTGTGCCGTGTTCCCGGCCCAGTGGTGCCGGTGTGACAACAGCTTGGCGGGCGGGGCGTAAAACGGGAGTGAGGCGATCGGGCACCCGACAGGAATCGAGTCGGGTCGCTGGTGCGGTGTGTCGTCCCGGTGTGTGGTTGCCCGACCCCGTTACGTTGCGGACGGTCGGCCACCCCTGGTCGGCCGATCGGCCACCTCTGGTCGGTCGAGGACGACGGATGGAGGACGGTGTGGTCTTCAAGCGGCTCATGAAGGCGATGGGCGTCGGCGGGCCATCGGTGGAGACGGTGCTGGCCAACCCGAACTGCCGCCCGGGCGGCCAGTTGGAGGGCCGCATCCAGGTGATGGGCGGCGACCACCAGGTCGACATCGACCACGTCACCCTCGGTCTGGTCACCCGGGTCGAGGTCGAGAGCGGCGAGAACGACCACGACACCACTCAGGAGTTCCACCGGCAGCGGGTCACCGGCGCGTTCGGGTTGGAGCCGGGGCAGCGCTACGACCTCCCGTTCCGCTTCGACGTTCCGTGGGAGACGCCGGTCACCGAGATGTACGGGCAGCACCTGCACGGGATGACGATGGGCCTGCGTACCGAGTTGGAGGTCGCCCGCGCCGTCGACAAGGGTGACCTGGACGTGGTGTCGGTGCACCCGCTACCCGCGCAGGAGCGGCTGCTGGACGCGTTGCTGCGGCTGGGCTTCCGATTCGCCCGCGCCGACGTGGAGCGCGGTCACATCTACGGCGTACGCCAGACGTTGCCGTTCTACCAGGAGATCGAGTTCGACCCGGCGCCGCAGTACGCCCGCTCGATGAACCAGTTGGAGGTCACCTTCATCGCCGACGCGCAGCAGATGCAGGTGGTGTTGGAGGTCGACAAGCGTGGTGGTGTCTTCACCGAGGGTCGGGATGCCTTCGGCCGGTTCACTGTCGACCACGCCACCGCCGACCGCACCGACTGGACCGCCGAACTCGACACCTGGCTCCGCCAGTCCCTAACCCGCCGAGGCCTCTTCTCCTAACCCCACTCACCCCTAACCCCGGAACCCCACCCCGGCCTCTGCCCGCTTCTCCGCGTTGATCAAGAGGTTTGCGTCAAACCACGGGCGGAATCTGACGCAAACCTCTTGATCACCGGGCTCGGCGGGGTTGGGGGGTTGGGGGTGGGGGTGGGGGTGGGGTTGGGGGTGGGTTAGAGGTCTAGGAGGAGGGTTTGGGGGCCTATGTTGGTGCTTTCGACAAGCATGTGGGTGCGGAAGCGGCCGGTCTCGACCTTGGCTCCTCGTTCGCGTAGCGCGTCGACCACTGCGGTCACCAGTGGTTCGGCGACCTCGGCGGGGGCGGCTGCGGTCCAGCTCGGGCGGCGGCCCTTGCGGACGTCGCCGTAGAGGGTGAACTGACTGACCACCAGGATCGGCGCGCCGGTGTCGGCGGCGGACCGCTCACCGTCCAGGATGCGTACCTCGTGCACCTTGCGGGCCATCGTCTGAGCGGTCTGCGCGGTGTCGGTGTGGGTGACCCCGAGCAGCACCAACAGGCCGTTGTCGATCGCGCCGACCACCTCGCCGTCCACCGTCACGCTGGCCCGCCCCACGGTCTGCACCACGGCGCGCATCAGCGAACCACCGCCGGGCCCGCGATCGAGCCGGCCGCCGCACAGCCGACCTCGTGGCCGACTGCCCGCATCACGCGGTCACCGGCTCGATGAAACCGCGCTCCACCAGGTGCGCCACGATCGGACCGGCGGCCTCGGCCATCTCGTCGGGCTCGACGTCGTGCGCGGCGGCGAGCAGGGCGAGCTGGTCACGCAGCGGGAGCCGACCGTCGGCGCCACCGACCAGGGCCAGCACCAGCGGGTCGATCTCCTCGGTCCAGCGCAGGCCGTGCGGCATCGCGAGGACCTGCCGGTCCACCCCCCAGCCCTCCTCGCCCATGGTGGCCTCCTGCCGCAACTGGAGGCCCTCGGCGGCCCGGTAGCGCTCGGCGAGCAACGCCTCGGTGTCGCGTACCCGGAGAAAGTCCTGGCGGTCGAACCAGGCGGCGATCTGGTCGCCCAGCGGCGGCTGCACCCGCTGGCGCAGGTCCTCCACCCGGACCACCGGGTCGGCGTGTCCGCTGCGGCGCAGCGACACGATGCCGAAGCCGATCCCCTCCACCTTGTGCGCGTCGAACCAGTCGAGCCAGGCGGCCATCCGCTGCGGGTCGGCGGTCTCGCCCACGTCGGTGAGCCACAGGTCGACGTACGCCATCGGATCGGCCACCTCGCGCTGGATGACCCAGGCGTCGAGGCCGGTCCCGGCGAACCAACCGGCCACCCGCTCGTTCCACTCCTCGCCGGCGATGTGCACCCAGTTCGCCAGGTACTGCATGGTGCCGCCCTCGGTGAGTAGGCCGGGGGCGGCGGCGGCCAGCTCCGCGCCGATCGCGTCGCCGACCCGGCCCGAGTCGCGGTAGACGTGCGTGGTGGTGCCCGGGCCGACCACGAACGGCGGGTTGCTCACCACGAGGTCGAACCGCCGGCCGGCCACCGGGGCGACCATGTCGCCGCGGAGCAACTCCCAGTCCTGCCCGTTGAGGGCGGCGGTGGTCGCGGCGAAACGCAGCGCCCGCTCGGAGAGGTCGGTGGCGGCCACGGACCGGGCGTGGGTGCTCAGGTGCAGGGCCTGGACGCCGGAACCGGTGCCCAGGTCCAGGGCGGTGTCGACAGGCCGCCGCGTGGTCGCGCCGATCAGGGTGTGGGTCGCCCCGCCGATGCCGAGCACGTGCTCGGCGTGCAGCGGACGACCCGGCCGGGCGCTGGCCGGCACGTCGGCGAGCACCCACCAGTCGTCCCCGTACGGCTCCAGGTCGACGCCCGCGCGCAGGCCGTCGCCGTACCGCTCGACCAGCCCATCGGCAAGCGCCTCCGCCACGCTCAGCGGCGCCAGCGCGACGGCCACGGCCGCCTCCGGCTCGGTCTGGTCGCAGATGAACACCCGGATCAGGGTGCCGAGCGGGTCGCCGTCCTCGGTGGCGCGCAGCGCGGCCCGGTAGTCGTTGCGGGCGACCGCCGCGGTCGCCTGGGCGCCCAGCCTCTCGGCGATGCCGTGGCTGGTGAAACCGGTCCGGGTCAGCGCACTGCGCAGCGCGTCGACACCGGCGGGGGAGAGCAGCATGTCGTGTTCGTCCACCCCGACATCCTGCCTGCCGTCGCGTCCCGGGTCAGCGTCACCCGCCGATAGCTGTCAGGCTGGCAGAAGCTTGTGCTCCTGAAGCCGAGTGGCGGCTACCCGTACGTGTTTGTCGGTGAACATGCGCGCCTTGCGAAGACTCCAGGACGTTACTCGCTTGGCCAGTTCGGCCGGTTGGGCTGTCTGAGGTGCCTGTACAGAGGCGAAGTGCACGGTGGCGAGTAGTTCGAGGCTGTAGGGCGTTTCGAAGCTGTCGACAAGTTCGAGCAGCTCGTCGACGCGTCGAACGATCTCATGTTCGCCTCGTAGAGCGGTCTCGGCTGCTTCCACGCTCTCGGGAAGGGGGTTGATCGGAGCGAACTGGGTCACCGATGCAGACCGGTCCCCGATGCCCGAGAGGTAGTGGCCTTCGAGGCTGTCCAGGACGTGGCCGAGAGTCGGCGCATAGGGCCCGTAGGTTCCCCGGTTGAACGTCAACCTCAGCGGTGTGCCGAGAACTTGGAGGAAGTAGGCGAGCTTCTGAATCTCCAACTCGCTGATCCCCTCCCGAACCTCCTGGAGCCGGGCGCGGTCGAGATATCGGGCGATCGCGATCAGCAGCACGGCGCGGAGAGGAGTCAGGGCGGGTGCTGGCGTCGCGTTGGGCATGGCGGCGGGCGCTGGCGCTCCTTCCGGGGCGAAAACCACGACGCGCACGTCAGGCATACGAGCAGCCGCCTGCTCGATCAACGGACGGACGTCGCTCCATCGCAAACCACCGTTGCCGCAGCCCAGGGCGGGTACGGCGATGGATGTGATACCTCGTTCGTTGACTACTTGAACAAGCGAGCCGAGGCCAGCGACGATGTCCTCCAGGTGCGAGCTGCCCCGCCAGTGTCCCTTCGTTGGAAAGTTCAGGATGTATCGACGGTGCCCGAGTATGGCGTTGTCGAACGTCCAGACCTCGCCCAACCGCACGTCACCCCTCGCGCAGGCAGCTCGGTAGGCGCGGAAATTCGCCGGGAACGCCCGCTTGAACTGCAGGGCGATGCCCTTGCCCATCACACCCACGGTGTTGACCGTGTTGACGAGTGCGTCGACCTCAGCGGTGAGCAGGTTGCCCTGGCCTTCTTCGATCATGCTTCTCACCTCCTCTCGAACCCGTAGTACCACTTGGGCCTGACGATAACGCGCTCCGTGAGTGGATGCCCTGATAGGAGTGCCTGCACCTGCGACCGGTGATGTTCGTCCTGAACGCCGACCCACTTGATCAGCTGCGTACCCAGCTCCTGATGAACGAGGAACTCGGCCTGTCGCCTGCGTTGTCGGTCCATGTCTTCGACGGTGTTGTTCCATCGCTCGGCTGTCATGAGAGGCCAGTCGACCATCTCGTTCAGTGCCCGAAGGTCGGCGGTGAACTCCGTGGTCGCGGTGGCGGCGTTGCCGTCGGTCCCGACCCAGCCCGATGCGCCATCGACCGCAGCTCCGACGGTGGTCAGCAGGTAGACAAGCGGCCGATCGCCACCGGGGTAGCAATCTGGCGTGCTGTCCCGATGGTCGCAGGCGATTCGGTACATCATGGGCGATCTGGGGGCGTAATAGAAGGGGACGTAGTCACCCACCTGTCCACCCGGCCCGGCCAGCACTGGTCGTCGTCGGCGAGACTCCTTGATTGCCCGGTCGCCGACTTCGGTGCGGGTGAGACCCTCGCGGGCGGTGACGTCGCAGGCGACCTGGCCCGAACTGAAGATCGCCTCGATGTTGTCGACGTGCGTGAAGTGATAGATCCACCGGTCTCTCACGCCGACCCCGTCAGACACGCCGAGCCGTCACTTGATTGGCCGTCATGGCAGCTCGACTCCAGCGATTCTGTTCACACCAGCGCGCAGACTCTATCGAACCTTGTTCCGATTGCTGGCCACCCGACCGGGCCGCGCCGGGCGGCTACGGCATCATCAAGGCATGACGCTTGTGCTGCCCATCGACCCGGAGGCCAATCGGCTGCTGGAGAGCAGCCCGCTGGCGCTGCTCCTCGGCATGGTTCTTGATCAACAAGTGCCGATGGAGAAGGCGTTCTCGTCGCCGTACGTGCTGGCGCAGCGGCTCGGCCATGAGCTGGACGCGGCGGAGCTGGCCGGGTACGACCCGGAGGCGCTCGTCGCGCTCTTCGCCCAGCCGCCCGCGCTGCACCGGTTCCCGAAGGCGATGGCGGCCCGGGTGCAGGAGGTCTGCCAGGTGCTGGTGGAGCGTTACGACGGTGACGCGGCGCTGCTCTGGGCCGGGGTCGCCGACGGGCCGGAGCTGTTGCGCCGGGTCGCCGCGCTGCCCGGCTTCGGCAAGCAGAAGGCGCAGATCTTCGTGGCCCTGCTCGGCAAGCGGTTCGGGGTGACCCCGCAGGACTGGCGGACGGCGGCCGGGGACTACGGCGACCCGGGGGCGTACCGGTCGGTGGCGGACGTCACCGACGCCGATTCGCTGCGTCGGGTGCGGGAGTTCAAGCAGCAGATGAAGGCGGCGGCCAAGGCGAAGACCACCGGCGGCTGACCCGGCCGCTCAGGCGGCGGTGGGGTGCGCCAGTGAGGCCAGCGCGCGCCGCACGTCGGCGAGCGAGACGGTCGCCGAGTCGTCCAGGTCGGCGAGGCCAGCCTCGATCCACTGGCGCATCAGGGTGGTGACTCCGATGCCCCGGGCGTCGGCGGCGGCACGCACCCGCTCGTAGGTGTCCAGCGGCAGTCGTACCGAGCGGCTCACCATCGGCACGTCGCTGTCCGGGGTGGGCAACTGCGCCGCCGGGCTCTCGTCGATCAGCTCGGCGAGCCGGTCGTCGCCGCTGTGGAACTGCTTGGTCGCGTCGTTGCGGTGCATCGTCACGGCCTCCTCGTCTCCCGAGATCTCCGCACGGCCTCGTCGTAGCGCTTGGACTCGACGTCGCTCAGCTCGCGGGCGGAGAGGATGTCCCAGTCGTTGTCGGTGCCATCGGCCTCGGCGAGCAGCACCGCCAGTCGGCGGCCCCGTCGGGCGGCGGCGTAGACCACCATGACGTCGTCACCCAGATGGCGGATGACCCGGCGGGCGCTGTGCAGCGCCTCCCAGACTTCCCTGGGTGTGACGTCGTAGACCCTCAGGTTGGCCAACGCCTCGTCGGTGAAGCTGAACCTGCTGCCCACGTCGCGGATCGTACCACGCGCGTAACACGCGGCGGGATGAGTCGAAGTTCGCCGATCACGGACCTGCGGTGACAGGATGAGGTGTAACCCCCTCGAGGAGGTCCATGGTGAAGCGTCAGGCGTACCAGCCGATTCTGATCACCGACGCCTCGCGCAGCCAGGACGATCAGCTCAACAGTCGCCAGCGCCGCTATGTCCTGATGATGGGCATCCGCGTGCTGTGCCTCATCCTCGGCGCGATCCTGGTCGGCGCGAAGGCCCCACTGCTCTGGCTCTGGCTGCCGCTGTGCGGTCTCGGCATGCTGCTCATCCCCTGGCTGGCCGTGTTGCTGGCAAACGACCGGCCGCCGAAGGACCAGCACCGGCTGGCCAACCGGTTCCACCCCCGCCACCAGGACGACACCCCGCCGATGAGCCTCACCGCCGAGGAGCGCCCGCACAAGGTCATCGACGGCGAACCCTGACCCGCGAGCGGGCCAGGGTTCGCGCCGTCAGGGCTCCGCGCCGACCGCTACGGCTGCGGCCGGGCGCCGGCGGTCGAGACGGCAAGCGCGCCCAGGTCGGTGGCGCGGTTCAGGGCCGCGGTCGGGGTGGCACCGGCCAGCCACGCGGTGAGCAGGCCGGCCGCGAAGGCGTCGCCCGCCCCCGTGACGTCCACCACCGCCACCCGCCGGGCCGGAGCCACACAGACCGGCGTGGTGCGGTCGACCCAGACCGCGCCGGCCGCGCCGCGCTTCACCACGACCCGCCGAGCCGTCGCCGACAGCGCCCGCCCCTGCGCCGCCGGGTCCAGCCCGCCGGCCAGCACCGTGGCCTCGTCCGCGTTGACCAGGAGCAGGTCGACGTCGCGTACCCAACTCAGGAACGCCGCCGCACCGACTCGCCGCAGCGGCGCCGCGGAGGCCGCGTCGACGCTCGTGGTGAGCCCGCGCTCGCGGGCGGCGGCCAACGCCCGCAGCCCCGCGCCGCGCGACTCGACGTCCAGCAGGGTGTACGCGGACAGGTGCAGGTGCCCAGCGTCGGGCGCCGCCGCGACGGCCCGCTCGACGTGCGCGGCGCTCAGCCGCAGGTTCGCGCCGCGCTGGCTGACCATGGTGCGCTCGTGGTCGGCTGCCAACACGATGACCGTGCCGGTGGGGGCGCCCTCGACCCGCTCGACCGCGCAGTCGACGCCCGCCCGGTCCAGTTCGGCCACCCGGTCGCGGCCGGCGTCGTCGTCGCCGACGGCGCCCACGAGCGTGACGTCCACCCGCTGCGCGGCGATCCAGGCGGCGGTGTTGGCCGCCTGACCGCCGCCACCGATGCTGATCGCGGCCCCGGTGTCCGAGCCGGCCGCGAGCGGCCCGGACAGCACGGCGACCACATCGGTGATCACGTCCCCGACGACGACCACCCGGGCCGGTCGGGTCATGCCGGGATGGTGGTGCCTCGGGCCGCCGAGGCGACCGCGATCCGTGCGGCCAGGTCGGCGTTGCGCAGGATGATCCGCACGTTCACCGCCAGGCTGGCGCCCTCGGTGGACGCGTGGAAGTGCGCGAGTAGGTACGGGGTGACCGCCTTACCGGTGACCCCGTGGCGCTCCAGCAGGGCCAGACCCTCGGTGAGCGTCCGGTCGTGCAGCTCCGGGTCGAGCTGCTCGTCGACCGGCAGCGGGTTGGCGATGAGCAGTCCACCGGTGTGCAGGGCGTGCTCGTCGCGGGCGGCGAGCACGGCGGCGACCTGCTCCGGCGAGTCCACCGACCAGTCCAGGTCGTAGCCGGCGTCGGTCAGGTAGAAGCCGGGGAACCGGCGGGTGCGGTAACCGACCACCGCGACCCCGAGGGTCTCCAGGCGCTCAAGCGTCGCGCCCACGTCGAGGATCGACTTGACCCCGGCGCAGACCACCGCGATCGGGGTCTGCGCGAGGGTGACCAGATCCGCCGACTCGTCGAAGGTGTGCGTTGCCTCCCGGTGCACCCCACCGAGACCGCCGGTGGCGAACACACCGATGCCGGCGGCGGCGGCCACCGCGCTCGTCGCGGCCACCGTGGTCGCGCCGTCCGCCCCGGTTGCGGCCGCCACCGCGAGGTCGCGGACGGAGAGCTTGGTCACGCCGTCGACCGTGGCCAGCCGGGTCAGCTGCGCGTCGTCCAGGCCGACCACCAGCTCGCCGGCGATCATGCCGATGGTCGCCGGAACGGCCCCGGCGTCCCGAACCGTCCGCTCGATCTCCCTGGCCACCCGCAGGTTCTCCGGCCGGGGCAGACCGTGCGAGACGATTGTGCTCTCCAGGGCGACGACGGGCCGGCCGTCGCGCAGGGCTTCGGCGACCTCGGTGCCGTAGCTGATGCGAAAGTCAGTCACGTTGGCACCGTACGGGGTCGGGTGTCCGTTGGCCTCAAGTGGACCCGGCCTCGATGACCTGCCAAACTTGTCGGTTGGAGGTGCAGACGTGAGCACAGAGGTTCTCGAGCGTCCGGAGCTGAAGGACGCCGACACCGGTCCCGAGATGTTCCACTACGTCCGTAAGGAGAAGATCGCCGAGAGCGCCGTCATGGGCACTTTCGTCGTCGCCCTCTGCGGCGAGACCTTCCCGGTCACCAAGGCGGCCAAGCCGGGTTCGCCGGTCTGCCCCAAGTGCAAGGAGATCTACGACTCGTACCGCGAGTGAATCTCGGTCGGTGCTCCGGCCAGCGACGTAACCTGCGGCGGTGACCACCTCCACCGCCCTGCTCCTCGCCGACCTGACCGGGGTGGCGGTGTTCGCCGCATCCGGGGCGTCGGCGGCGGTGGCCAAGCGACTGGACCTGTTCGGGGTCGCGTTCGTCGGCTTCGTGGCCGCCCTCGGCGGTGGGATCTTCCGGGACCTGGTCATCGACGAGGTCCCTCCACTGGCCTTCGCCGACTGGCGGTACGCGGCCACCGCGGCACTCACCGCGCTCGCCGTGTTCTGGCTGCACCCGCAACTGGCCCGACTGCGCACCACGGTGCTGGTGCTGGACGCGGCCGGCCTGGCGCTGTTCACCGTCACCGGCACGCTCAAGGCCCTCGACGCCCAGGTCCCAGCGGTCGGTGCCTGCCTCATCGGCATGCTCACCGCGATCGGCGGTGGGCTCGCCCGCGACCTGCTCACCGCCGAGATCCCGGTCGTGCTGCGCCGGGAGATCTACGCGCTCGCCGCGCTCGCCGGTTCGGTCCTGGTGGTGTTGCTGTACGTCACCGGGCAGACCGGGCCCGCACCGCTCACCGCCGCCGCCGTCCTGGTCTTCGGGCTGCGGCTGATCGCACTGCGTCGACGCTGGTCCGCGCCCGTGGCCACGCTGCGCCCACCCCGCACCGGGGACCCGGAATGGTGACGTCACCGGGGTGATAGATGTGACCAGCGTGGCGTCGCCTGGGCCCGGCGGCCCGTGCTGGTTATGCTGAGTCGGCCTTCGCGGCAGCTTCTGCGCGGAGGCGTTTTCATGGGCGGCGGATACTCGTGGCCCTCGCCCGGGGTCCGCCTTCGTGCGGTCGGAGAGGAGCTTCGCGTGGCAGCCCGGACGCCGGTGCTCGAGACGTTCCCGGCTCTACGCGCCTGGCAGCGCAAGGCCCTGGTGGAGTACCTGCGTCGCCGTACCGAGGACTTCACCGCGGTCGCCACGCCCGGCGCCGGCAAGACCACCTTCGCCCTGCGGATCGCGGCGGAGCTGCTCGGTGACGGCACCATCGAGGCGGTCACCGTGGTGGCGCCGACCGAGCACCTGAAGAACCAGTGGTCCGAGGCCGCAGCCCGGGTGGGCATCCAGCTGGACGCCGCGTTCCGCAACGCCGACCTGCACTCCGCCGCCGACTTCCACGGCGCGGTCGTCACCTACGCCCAGGTGGGGATGGCCCCGCAGGTACACCGGCGGCGCACCATGACCCGCCGCACCCTGGTCATCCTCGACGAGATCCACCACGCCGGCGACTCCCGCACCTGGGGCGACGGGGTGAAGAACGCCTTCGAACCCGCCGTACGTCGGCTGATGCTCACCGGGACGCCGTTCCGCTCCGACGACAACCCGATCCCGTTCGTCAGCTACGAACGAGGCGGGGACGGGCTGCTGCGCTCCCGCGCCGACTCGGTCTACGGCTACTCCGACGCGCTGCGCGACGGCGTGGTCCGGCCGGTGCTCTTCCTGGCGTACTCCGGGGAGACCCGCTGGCGTACCAACGCGGGGGAGGAGCTGGCCGCCCGGCTGGGCGAGCCGATGACCCAGGACCTGGTGGCACAGGCCTGGCGTACCGCCCTGGACCCGGCCGGCGACTGGATGCCACAGGTGCTGCGGGCCGCCGACGCCCGACTCACCGTGCTGCGCAACGCGGGCATGGCCGACGCCGGCGGGCTGATCATCGCCACCGACCAGCAGACCGCCCGCTCGTACGCCAAGCTGATCGAGCAGGTGACCGGCGAGAAGGCCGCCGTGGTGCTCTCCGACGACCAGGGCGCGTCCGCCCGGATCGCGACGTTCGCGGCGTCCGACCAGCGGTGGCTGGTCGCGGTGCGAATGGTGTCCGAGGGGGTCGACATCCCGCGACTGGCGGTCGGGGTCTACGCCACGAGCGCCAGCACACCGCTCTACTTCGCCCAGGCGATCGGGCGGTTCGTGCGGGCCCGCCGGCCGGGGGAGACCGCGTCGGTGTTCCTGCCCAGCGTGCCGCACCTGCTCGGCCTGGCCAGCGAGATGGAGACCGAGCGCGACCACGTCCTCGGCAAACCCAAGGAAGCCGACGGTTTCGACGACGACCTGCTGGAACGCGCGCAGCGCGACGACCAGGCCAGCGGGGAGCTGGAGAAGCGGTTCGCCGCGCTCTCGGCCACCGCCGAGCTGGACCAGGTGATCTTCGACGGCGCGTCGTTCGGCACCGCGGCCCAGGCCGGCACCCCCGAGGAAGAGGAATACCTCGGCCTGCCCGGTCTGCTCACCGCCGACCAGGTTTCACTGCTGCTGACCAAGCGCCAGGCCGCACAGCTCGCCGCCCAACGCCGTCGTACGGCCGACGGGGCCGCTCAGCCGGCCGCTGCGCCCACGGCAGCGCCTCCCGCACCCATGAGCGCCGCCCAGCGTCGTGTGGCGCTCCGGCGTCAACTGAACGCCCTGGTGGCCTCCCGACACCACCGCACCGGCCAGCCACACGGCAAGATCCACGCCGAGTTGCGCCGGCTCTGCGGCGGCCCACCGAGCGCCCAGGCCACCATCGAGCAGCTCGAGGAACGCATCGCCACCGTGCAGACCCTCTAGACCTGCCCCTCGGTCGCGAACGCGCCTTCCCGGTACGGGGCTTCTGTGCTCGCGGCGTGGCGTGCGTCTGTGTGTGCGAGGTTCGTGTGTGCGAGGTTCGTGTGTGCGAGGTGGCTCCGGGTTCGCGCTCGCAGCATGATCCACTCGGCTCTGCGGTGCGCGCCGGTCCATGATCGCGCAACATCCTGGTTGTAGTGGCCTCCACGGCATCCCGAGGCCACTACAACCAGGATCGAGTGCGATCTTGGGGCGGTGGGCGTTCGGATGTGCGTCCCGGTGCCTCGGGGTGGCGTTCGATCGTCAAGATCCGCGCAGTATCGGGGATGTTGCTGTCTCGTGCGTGTCGGAGGCAGCAACATCCCTGGAGTTGCGGTGATCTTGGGCGCGGGGCGCGGGGCGCGGGGCGCGGGGCGCGGGGCGCGGGGCGCGGGGCGCGGGGCGCGGAGATCGGAAGAGCGTGGTGTCGGGAAAGAGTGGACGATGCGATGTGTA
>NZ_JBSGIV010000109.1:0-13114 GCF_053605225.1 Micromonospora sp. NPDC003944 | reverse complement strand
GCTGCTCCAGCGCCGAGCCGCCGTCAAGACCCGGTTCCCGCTGCGGTGGGCAAACTCCTGCTGCGGCCACCCACAGCCCGGGGAGTCGCTCGTCGCTCCCCGGCCCGCACGGCACGTCAGCCCTTCACGCAGACCACCTGCCTGAGGTGCGCGACCACCTCGACCAGGTCCTCCTGCTGGGCCATCACCTCGGTGATGTCCTTGTACGCGCCGGGGATCTCGTCGACCACCCCGGCGTCCTTGCGGCACTCCACCCCGGCGGTCTGCGCGGCCAGGTCCTCCGTGCTGAACGTCCGCTTGGCCTGCGCCCGGGACATCCGACGCCCGGCCCCGTGCGACGCCGAGCAGTACGCGTCCGGGTTTCCCCGCCCCCGCACGACGTACGACCCGGTGCCCATCGACCCGGGGATGATGCCCAGGTCGCCCCGGCCGGCCCGGATCGCGCCCTTGCGGGTCACCAGCACGTCCACCCCGTCGTAGGTCTCCTCGGCGACGTAGTTGTGGTGGCACGAGATGGGCTCGTCGTAGGAGACGTGCGGGAACTGCTCCCGCACCACGCCGCAGAGCAGCGCCAGCATCACCGCCCGGTTGCGCCGCGCGTACTCCTGCGCCCACCACAGGTCCCGCCGGTACGCGTCCATCTCCGGCGTGCCGGCGAGGAACACGGCCAGGTCCCGGTCCGGAAGGTCGGCGTTGTGCGGCAGCCCCCGGGCCACCCCGATGTGCCGTTCGGCCAGCTCCTTGCCGATGTTGCGGGACCCGGAGTGCAGCATCAGCCAGACCCGCCCCTCGTCGGCGCCGCCCTGCTCCAGGCAGACCTCGATGAAGTGGTTGCCGCCGCCGAGGGTGCCGATCTGCCGCCGCGCCCGCGTCTCCAGCTGCGCCACCCGCCGGTCCAGGTCGGCGAACCGGCCCCAGAAGTCGGCCCAGCCGGCCTGCTCCAGGCCCCGGATCCGACGCGGGTCGACCGCGTCCTCGCGCTGGGTGAAGCCGACCGGGATGGTGGCCTCGATCGCGGAGCGCAGGCCGGCCAGGTCGTCGGGGAGGTCGGCGGCGGTCAGCGAGGTGCGTACCGCGGACATCCCGCAGCCGATGTCGACGCCGACCGCGGCGGGCGAGACGGCCTGCCGCATCGCGATCACCGAGCCGACCGTGGCGCCCTTGCCGAAGTGCACGTCGGGCATGACGGCGACGCCCTGCACCCAGGGCAGGGCGCCGATGTTGCGCAGCTGCTTGGCGGCCTGCGCCTCGATGGCGTAGGGGTCGGTCCAGACCCGGACCGGGGCCCGGGTGCCGGCGAGGGGGGTGAATGCCATCGTGGACTCCTTCTATCTGGTGTGCGATGACCGGTAATGATCAGATGCGGGCCGCCGTGAGGGCCCGGACAGGAAAAGGCCGCCCGATCCCGGTGGGATGGGCGGCCAGCGGACGCGTCAGCGTCGGCGTCAGTCGCGCCACCCCAGCCCGTAGCGCCGCAATGGGCAGCAGGCACGGGTTGTGGCGGTGGTCTGCAGAGGGGCGCCGGCGGGGAGCAGGCACCAGCGGTTGGCGGTGCGGACGCGTCGCGACATGGCGTACTCCCTCCGGGTCTGATCGGTCGGTGGTGCACCGACGACAGTAGGAGGGCGTCGTCGCGTCCGCAATGGATATCCCGCACTCGACGCGCCGCCCTCGACGCGGCGGTAGGGCAGACTCGCGCACATGGTGGAGACCTCCGTACGCCTGCTGCGGCTGCTCACCCTCCTGCAGGTGCGGCGGGAGTGGTCCGGTGCCGAGCTGGCCGAACGGCTCGCGGTCACCACCCGCACGATCCGCACGGACGTGGAGCGACTGCGGGTGCTGGGTTACCGGATCGAGTCACACCCGGGGGTGGCCGGCGGCTACCGGCTCGGCGCCGGGTCGGCGCTGCCACCGCTGTTACTCGACGACGACGAGGCGGTGGCGGTGGCCGTCGGGCTGCGGGCAGCCGCTGGCGGGTCGGTGACAGGCATCGAGGAGACCTCGCTGCGGGCGCTGGCCAAGCTGGAGCAGTCGTTGCCGGCCCGGCTGCGGCACCGGGTGGACGCCCTGCGCTCCGCGACGGTCTCCGCCGCCGGTGGTGGCCCGACCGTGGACGCCGACACCCTGACCGCCGTCTCCACCGCAGCGCACCGCCGGGAGCGGCTGCGGTTCGACTACGCCGGGCATGACGGCACGGTCAGCGTGCGCGACGTCGAGCCGTACCGGCTGGTCTACACCGGGCGGCGATGGTATCTGCTGGGGTGGGACACCGACCGGGCAGACTGGCGGACCTTCCGCGCCGACCGGATCCAGCCCCGGGTGCCGACCGGCCCGCGCTTCGCACCCCGGGAGCCGCCGGGCGGCGACGCGGTCGCGCACGTGCTGCGCGGCGTCGGCTCCACGGCCTGGCCACACCCCGCCCGGGTACGCCTGCACGCCTCGGCCGAGACCATGGCGCACCGGATCCCCACCACTGCGGGCCTGCTGGAGGCGATCGACGAGGGGGCCTGCCTGCTGCACACCGGCGGGGAGTCGCTGGGCAACCTGGCCGCCTTCCTCAGCACCCTGCGGGTCGACTTCGACGTGCTCGACCCACCGGAGCTGCGCGTCGTCGTCCGGGACGTCGCCGCGCGGTTCGGTCGCGCCGCCGGCTCCGGGCCGGGGTGAACCGGCGAGTCGCGGTTCACCCCGGCACGGGAAGCGGCGGTCGGGCTATGACTGCGGCACCAGCCGGAAGGACTGCGCCGCGGTGCCGTTGCAGGTGTACTGGATGAGCTGGACGCTGTCCGCTGTGGACGCTCCCGGCACGTCCAGGCACTTGCCGCTGTTGCGGTTGACCAGGCGGTAGTAGCCGTTGCCCTCGGACTCGGCCCGCCACTGCTGGTTGTTGCCGCCGCTGTAGGACCAGAGTTGGATCGGCGCCGAGTCGGCGGTCGACCGGTCGGTCACGTCGAGGACCTGGGAGCTGTTGTTGCGGTTGTTGACGCGCAGGTATCCGCCGCTGGTCGGCGCGAACTGGTACTGCTGGGCGGCGCTGCTGTTGCAGGTGTACTGCTGGATGACGGTGCCGTTCGCACTGGCCGCGGCCCGCGCGTCCACGCACTTGCCGTTGCCGCGGTTGACGACGGTGTGCCAGGCGGTCGGCGAGATGCCGTCCGAGGGCGGGGGCGTCGTCGGAGGCGTGGTGCCGACACCGGCGAGCCAGTGCAGTCCGTCGATCAGCAGTTGGTTCTGCTGCGGGCTGTCGAAGGTGGAGGACAGGCCGGTGTTGGTGCTGTAGTTCATCGCGTTGTGGCCGAAGTTGGCGTACAGCATCTTGTACTGCCGGTTGCTCCAGACGAGCGGGTAGTAGCCGCCGTACCAGGACTGGTTGGGGTCCGTGCCGACCGGGAAGCTGGACGGGTCGACCGAGGCGAGAATGTCGATGTTGGGGTTCTGCCGCAGGTCGTTGCTCCAGGAGTACCACTCGCTGATCGACGACGGGAACGTCGCCGGGAGGTTCCGGGAGGCCGCGTGGGTGCGGTTGTCGGCGCGCATGGTGACCCGGGTGGGCCCCCAGGTGTTCGTCTGGAACGAGCCGGTGCCGAGGAAGGTGTTGTAGTACCAGCTCCAGCTCGACGGGTTGGTGGTGAACGCGCTGACGTGGAAGCCCAGCCATCCCCCGCCGTTCTGCACGTACTGCTGGAACGCTCCGCGCTGCGCGGCGGGCGGCGCGTCGTCAAGGAACATGACGACCTTGTACTGGGCCAGGTTGGAGGTGTTCAGCAGGCTCCAGTTGTTGGTGGCCTCCCAGGAGAAGCCGTACTGGGCGGCGGCCTGCGGGAACCAGGCGCGGGCGTCCTTGACGAAGTCGATGTGCGCGGCGTCCCAGGTGCCGTTGTAGAAGGCCAGGACCTTGAACGTCGGCGCGGCCTGCGCGCTGCGTGCGGCGCCGACCGCGACACCGGCGGTCAGCGCGACGACCAGGGCGACGAACAACGACAGGATTCGTCTGGTACGGGAGGAGAGTTCTGCGATCACCTGATCGTCCCTTCGGTGGGGACGCGCGCCGCCGCGTCGAGAAATATTTGTTCACAAGGTTTACAGATAGACGAAAGGTTATTCCTCTGACCTGATCACGTCAATCACCGATCACCCGAACGGGTGGGATTCCGGCGGCAGCGGGTACCCCGGCCCGGTGACCAGCCCGGACGCCGTCGACGTCGACCAACCGCTCGCCGTGGACGTACCCGCCACCCCGCACGACGCCAGCGGCGAGCGGGTGCCGATCCGCGACCTGGCCGGCCTCGCGCCACCGGCCCGGCCCGCGCGGCGCTGGACCCCCGGTCGGGTGGTGGCCACCCCGGCCGCGCTCGACCAGCCGCACGGCCAGCGGATCGTCGAGCGCGTCCAGGCCCTGGGCATCGAGGTCGAACACCTGAGATCCAACCGGCTCACCGGGGTACGCGGACCCACCGACCGGGAGACCTACGCGCGCGCCAAGTCCACCCTGGCCATCGTGGTGAGCCCACCCTCGCGGCGCGTTCTGCAACCCATCGCACCCAGCGCCGACTGGCGGGTCGACCTGGCCGAGGGCTGTCCGGCGCACTGCCAGTACTGCTACCTCGCCGGATCACTGTCCGGCCCGCCGGTGACCCGGGTGTACGCGGACCTCGACGACATCCTCGCCGGGCTCAACGCGTACGCCGGGCGTGGGACGGTGACCAGCCGCAACGCGCGGCGCGCCGACGAGGGCACCACCTTCGAGGCGTCCTGCTACACCGACCCGCTCGCACTTGAGCACCTGACCGGCAGCTGGCGGCGGGCGGTGCAGCACTTCGCCGACTGGAACGCGCCGGTGCAGCTTCGCTGGACCACCAAGTACGCCGACGTGGACACCTTCGTCGGGTTGCCGCACGCCGGCCGCACCCGGGTCCGCTTCAGCGTCAACTGCGCCCCGGTAAGCGTTCGGTTCGAGGGCGGCACCGCGCGGGTGCCGGACCGGCTGGCCGCGCTGCGCCGGCTCGCCCTGGACGGTTACCCGGTCGGGCTGACCATCGCGCCCATCATCGCCCTGCCCGATTGGCGGGAGCGCTACGGCGAGCTGCTCGACCACGTCCGCGCGGCGGTCGACGGGGTGCCGGACCTCGACCTGACCGCCGAGCTGATCACCCACCGGTTCACGCCGGGCAGCAAGGAGGTGCTGCTCGGCTGGTACCCGCGCACCCGGCTGGAGATGGACGAGGAGTCCCGCACCCGCAAGCACGGCAGGTTCGGCGCGGTGAAGTACGTCTACCCCCGCGACACGATGGCCGAACTGCGGGGCTGGTTCGCCGACGAGCTGGCCGCCCGCGTACCGGCCTGTCGGGTCCTCTACTGGACCTGAGCTCACCCGACCGACGAGCGGGCGACCGGGGCGGCGAAGAACGTGTCCGGGTACGGCTCGTCGCGCAGGCTGTAGTGCCACCACTCACGGTCGTAGTTGACGAACCCGGCGTCGGTCATCAGTCGCTGCAACAACCGGCGGTTGTCGCGCGGCGTCCCGGTGACGCGGGGGTCGGCGGTGTGCGCCCGCGGGTCGAAACAGTCGAAGCCCGTACCCATGTCGATGCTGTCGTCGGGGAAGCGCTGCCCGCGCGGCGCGGTGCAGGCCACCAACGGCTGGCCGGGCCGGTACGGAGGTTGGCCGGCGGCGGGGTCGTCGACAAGGGTCAGGTCCAGGGTGCTGCCGCGGCTGTGCGCGGTGGGCGCCCCGATGTAGCCGTCCGCGAAGAGCTTGTTCTTGGCCACGTCCGGGTAGAACTCGGCCTTGGTCTGCTGCTCGCCGGGGCGCTTCGACCAGGCCACGAAGTCGTCGACCGCCGGTTGCGGGCGGTAGCAGTCGTACACCTTGAGGCTGTGCCCACCGGTCAGCGCGGCGTCCTGTACGCGGCGCAACGCCTCGGCCGCCCGCCGGGTGAGCAGGCACAGCGGCTCACGGTAGCCGGTGATCGGCCGGCCGACGAAGTTGTGCGGGGTGGCGTAGCGGATGTCGGCGTGGATACGCGGGTCGAGGTCGGTCAGCACCACGAACCCCGGCAGCGGGGCTGCGGCGGGGGTCGGCGCGGGTGTGGGCCGTGCCGACGTCGGCTCCGGCGTGGGGCGGGACTCCGGCCGCGAACAGCCGCCGAGCAGTGCGACGAGGGCGAGGAGGACAGCCAGGCGGTAACGCACGAACCCTGTCTATCAGCCCAGTTGGGGCCGCCATCCCTGGATCCGCTCGGCCCGCCGGAAGTCGGCGCGTCCCCGGCTGCCGGGCACCGCTGGTGTCAGGAAAGTCGAGCCGATGGTGCGCCGTCCGCCGCGTCGACAAGCGAAAGTGACCGAAAAAACTACGGAACTTTTCCGCAAATCAAGCGAAGCTTCGGTCGGCTCGGCATGTCGTCAGCCCCCGTCGGTGAGGCAAGATGACCCGTGGGACGGGCACGCCGTTTCGGGACACACGGTGGGCGACGTGGTGTGGGTCGCTCCTCCGGCTCGGTGAAGGAGACGCGGGTGGGCGCGGACGACGGACGCAGGGTGACCATCACCGCGATCGCACGGGAGGCCGGAGTGTCGGTGCCGACCGTGTCACGGGTGCTCAACGGTCGCTCCGATGTGGCCCCGGACACCAGGGAACGGGTCGAGGAGCTGTTGCGCCACCACGGCTACCGGCGCCGCACCAGCCGCAGCGTTCGCCGCGCCGGCCTCGTCGACCTGGTCTTCAACGACCTGGACAGCCCCTGGGCCGTGGAGATCATCCGAGGGGTGGAGGACGTCGGGCACGGTGCGGGTGTCGGCACTGTGGTCTCGGCGATCCACCGGCAGCCCACCGCGGCCCGGCAGTGGTTGCAGAACCTGCGTACCCGGGCCACCGACGGCGTCATCTTCGTGACCTCGCACCTGAGCCCGCCGCTGCACGCGCAACTGCGTCGCCTCAACGTCCCGGTGGTGGTCGTCGACCCGGCCGGCGTGCCGGCCATGGACGTGCCGACGATCGGCGCCACCAACTGGGCCGGTGGGCTCGCCGCGACCGAACACCTGCTCTCGATCGGGCACCGGCGCATCGGTTTCGTGGCCGGGCCGACGCACCTCCTGTGCAGCCGGGCCCGGCTCGACGGTTACCGGGCCGGCCTGGAGGCCGCCGGGGTGCCCGTGGACGACGCGCTGATCTACCCGGGCGACTTCTACCACGCCTCCGGGTTCGCCGGCGGAACGGCGCTCCTCGACCTCGCCGACCCGCCGACCGGCATCTTCGCCTCCAGCGACCAGATGGCCTTCGGTGTCTACGAGGCCATCCGCCGCCGCGGGCTCCGTGTCCCGGACGACGTGAGCGTGGTCGGCTTCGACGACCTGCCGGAAGCCCGCTGGGCGTCACCACCGCTGACCACCGTGCGCCAACCACTTGTCGAGATGGGACGGTTGGCGGCCCGGACCGTGCTGCGCCTTGCCCAGGGCGAGGGCATCGACTCGCCCCGGGTGGAGCTCGCCACCGAGTTGGTCGTCCGCGACAGCACCGCCGCCCCGCCGACCGGGTCACCCGCCTCGGCGTGACGGCCGGAACTACCCCGGAAACCGGTTGGACCGGTTTCGGTCCGTTCCCGGAAGTTCCGGCCGTCGTTCACCTTCGGCGGGCGCGGTGAGCCACCGACGGTCACCCACCGCGCCGCACGGTCAGTGGTGGTGGTGCCAGCGGACGGCCTTGTGGATGCTCACCGGCAGCGCGGGCGCACCGTCGACAGGCGCCGGGTCCTCGGCGGTCGGCGCCACTCCCCCGGCGGCGATCCGGTCCAGGGTGGCCAGGCCGGCCGCGTCGACCGCACCGAAGATGGTGTAGTTGGGGCGCAGCGCGGAGTTGGCGTAGACCAGGAAGAACTGGCTGCCGTTGGTGTCCGGCCCGGCGTTGGCCATCGCGAGCACGCCCCGGGCGTACACCCGGCGCTCCCCGGTCGGGTCGGTGGGCGCGGGCGGCAGGTCGGTCGGCAACTCGTCGCGGTACCGGTAGCCCGGGCCGCCCTCGCCGGTGCCGGACGGGTCACCGCACTGCAGCACGCTCAGCGTGGGGTACGCGGTGAGCCGGTGGCACGACGTGCGGTCGTAGAAACGCTTGCCGACCAGGTGCAGGAAGCTCTGCACCGTGCACGGCGCGGCGGCCCGGTCCAGGGTCAACCCGATCGGCCCGTGGTTGGTCGCCAGGGTCACCCGGACGCTCCCCCGGGCCGGGGTGCGTCGCGGGTCGGGAGGCAACGGCACCGGCCGGGCCGCGGGCTCGTCCGGAGTCTCGGTGTACGCGCACGGGCCGTGGGTGGTGCGCGGCGGCCGGTTGGCGGCGTCCGAGACCGTAGACGGCGCGGCGGAAGCGCTGTCGGTGCCGGCCGGCGCGGCGACCGCAGTCGCGGACGCGCCGACGAGCAGCGCCCCGGCGAGCACTGTCACCCCCGCGAGGCGGGTCAGGGCGCGCACCGGCCGGCGGGGTGCCGCCACTGCGGGACGCGGTTCGAGTTCACTCGACACAGGGATCCTCCTGGACTGGTGGTGCCAGAAAGACCGGAGTCTATGGAGGGCGGCGCCGGATGTCGATCCGTCAGGGCAACCGGCGGCGACGCCGCCACAGCAGGCCGCCGCACAAGGCCACCACCGTCGCGCCGCTCACCGCGGTCACCGTCCAGAGCCACCCCGAGCCGGTACGCGCCGGTCCGCTGGCCGCCGCCGGCCGGGGCGCGCCGGGTGCCGCCAGCGCGGACGGCGCCGCCGACGGCGTGGCGGTCAGCTCGCCGGGCTCGACCAGCCGACCCACCGTGGCGTCCCGGGGCAGGGTGAAGCCCCAGTCCAGCAGGGCCGCGCCCTGCTCCCAGCCGCGAGCCGGTGCCGACTCGGCGCCCAGCAGGGTCACCACCAGCCGCCGCCCGCCGCGTTCGGCCGCCCCGACGTAGGTGTGCCGGGCCAGGTCGGTGAAGCCGGTCTTGCCGCCGAGCGCCCCCGGGTAGCGGTAGATGAGCTGGTTCTCGTTCTGGATCTCGAAGCCCTTGGTCCGTTGCGCGGGCTGGACCGGAATCGACGTCCGCTCGGTCAGCGCGTACCGGCGGAAGGTCGGCTGGGCGAAGCAGGCCCGGGCGATCAGCGCCAGGTCGTACGCGCTTGTGAACTGCCCCTTGCCGTCCAGCCCGGACGGGGTGACCGCGTGCGTCTGGAGCGCGCCGAGGTGGTGCGCCTGCTCGTTCATGGCCCGTACGCCGGCGGCACTGTCCGTCCCGCTGCCGAGTCGCGCGAGGGCGTTGGCGGCCTCGTTGCCGGAGTTGAGCAGCAACCCGAGCCAGATGGTCTCGATGGTGTACCGGCCGCCGGCGACCAGACCCACGGCCGAGGAGCCGGGTTCGATGTTCATGTCCGCCTCGGTGACGGTGACCGTCTGCTTCGGGTCGAGCCTGGGCAGCATCGTCGCCGCCAGCAGGAGCTTCTGCACGCTCGCCGGTGTGCCGTACTCGTGCGGGCCGCAGCCGCCGAGCACCTGGCCGCTGTCGAGGTCGGCGACCAGCCACGACGTGGCGGTCACGCCCGGTGGCGCGGCGACGCCGGCCGGCAGGACCAGGCCGGCCGTGCCCAGTGCCGCACCCCCGACGACCCGCTGCGAGGGCACGGCGGGTGGCGGCGAGGGCCGGGGCGGGCGGGACATCGCCGGCGCCGGAACGCGGGGGCACCGCACCGTCGGCGCGGCGGACGCTCCCGCCGCGGCCACCGGCACGGGAGCGAGCAGGACGGCGGACGTGGTGGCCGCCAGCAGCGCAGCTCTCATGTGCCCGACCCTAGTCACGAGGATCGGCCGGTGGGACGGGATGTCGGTCAATCCGCGTCGCCGCGACCACGCAGGTAGTCGTGCAACGCGGCGCTGCCCCGCAGCCGGCGCAGGCTGCGGGTGTGCAGCTCCTGCTCGCGGCGGGCCAGCTCGGCGCGGACCCGCTGCGGGCTCCCGGTGCTCCGCAGCTCGCCCACCACCGCCTCGATGATCTCGAACGGGTACGCCCCTCGGCGCAGCAGCGCGATGACCTGCGCCGCCCGCAGCTCCACCTCGTCGTACACCCGGTAGTTGGTGCCCGGGGTGCGGTCCGGTCGCAGCAGTTGCCGTTCCTCCCAGAGCCGCAGCTGTGAGGTCCGCACCCCGACCAGGGCGGCGACCTCGCCGATGCGGACGCCGTGGCGTCGAGCCGGCCGGGCCGTGGGCGGGCTGGCCAGCACCGTCTCGAAGGCGCCGAGCACCCGGCGGATCTCGGCGCGCTCCCGGTCCAGTTCGGCGTGGCCGCCGTCGAGCGCCGCCAGGGCCGCCGGCAGGTCACCGGCGTGCACCGCCGCCATGATCTTCCTGGTACGACTCCAGCCGTGCCCCTCGGCCAACCGCCGCGCCACGGTCAGCGCCCGCGCGTGCTCGGTGGTGAAGATCCGGTAGCCGCTGGCGGTGCGCCGCACCGGCGGCAGCACACCCACCTCGACGTAGTTGCGCACCTGCTGCACCGAGATCCCGACGGTGGCCGCCAGGTCCAGGGCGCGCAGCCGATCCTTTCCCTCGGAGGTCACGACGGCAACCGTACTGGTTACGACGTGATTTGAGACTTTCCGGGGCGTCCTGCCGAGCACCACGCTCGGATCTCGTGGAAAGCCTCTACATGGGGATGAATGAGACAATGGAACGCGCCAGTGCTCGGCGGGGCACAGTCCCCGCCACGATTCCGTGAAGGGTTCGCATGTCGCAGCCAGCATGGTCCGCCGCCGACAGCCACGACATGATCGAGGTACGCGGAGCGCGGGAGAACAACCTCGCGAGCGTCTCGGTCGACATCCCCAAGCGCCGGTTGACCGTCTTCACCGGTGTCTCCGGATCAGGTAAGTCGTCGCTGGTCTTCGGCACCATCGCCGCCGAGTCCCAACGCATGATCAACGAGACCTACAGCGCGTTCCTCCAGTCGTTCATGCCCAACCTCAACCGGCCGGACGTCGACTCGCTGCGCAACCTCAGCGCCGCAATCGTCGTCGACCAGGAACGGATGGGCGTCAACTCCCGCTCCACCGTCGGCACCGCCACCGACGCGTACGCCATGCTGCGGATCCTCTACAGCCGGCTCGGCCAGCCGTCCGTCGGCGGCGCCGGGGCGTTCAGCTTCAACCTGCCCGAGGGCATGTGCCCCACCTGCGAAGGGCTGGGCCGGGTCTCCGACCTCGACGTGAACGAGTTGGTCGACGTCGAGCGCTCCCTCAACGACGGGGCCATCACCGCGCCCAACTTCGCTGTCGGCTCCTGGTACTGGCAGACCATCGTCGGCTCCGGCCTCTTCGACCCCGACGCCAAACTCCAGGACTTCACCCCGCAACAGTGGGAGGACTTCCTGCACAAGCCGGCCACGAAGATCAAGGTGGGCAGCAACAACTGGACGTACGAGGGTCTGGCGGTCAAGGTCAAACGCCTCTTACTGGCCAAGGACCGCGAGTCGATGCAACCGCACATCCGCGCCTTCGTCGACCGGGCTGTCACCTTCACCAGCTGCGGCGACTGCGGCGGCACCCGACTCAACGCGGCGGCCCGGTCGTCGCTGATCGCCGGGCACAACATCGCGGACTGCTCGGCCATGCAGATCAGCGACCTGGCCGCGTTCGTCCGCTCCGTCGACGACCCGGGGGCCGCACCGCTGGTCGCCAATCTCCGCGACCTGCTGGACTCCCTGGTCGAGATCGGCCTGGGCTACCTCAGCCTGGACCGCGAATCGGCGACCCTCTCCGGCGGTGAGGCGCAACGGGTGAAGATGGTCCGGCACCTCGGCTCCAGCCTCTCCGACGTCACGTACGTCTTCGACGAACCCACCGTCGGCCTGCACCCGCACGACATCGCCCGGATGAACGACCTGCTGCTGCGACTGCGCGACAAGGGCAACACGGTGCTGGTCGTGGAACACAAACCGGAGACCATCGCCATCGCCGACCACGTGGTCGACCTCGGGCCGGGCGCCGGCACCGACGGCGGTCGAATCTGCTTCACCGGCGACATCCCCGGTCTGCGCCGCTCCGACACGCTCACCGGGCGGCACCTGGACCACCGGGTCACCCTGCGCGAGGCGGTACGCCGACCGACCGGCCAGCTCGCCATCCGCCAGGCCGACCTGCACAACCTGCGCGACGTGGACGTGGACATCCCGCTCGGGGTCCTCACCGTGGTCACCGGCGTGGCCGGCTCCGGCAAGAGCTCACTGATCCACGGGTCGCTGCGCGGCCGGTCCGGCGTCGTCATCGTCGACCAGTCCCCGATCCGAGGCTCACGACGCAGCAACCCGGCCACCTACAGCGGGTTGCTCGACCCGATCCGCACCGCCTTCGCCAAGGCCAACGGGGTCAAGGCCGCGCTGTTCAGCGCCAACTCCGAGGGTGCCTGCCCGACCTGCAAGGGAATCGGGCTGACCTACACCGACCTGGCCATGATGGCCGGCGTCGCGAGCGTCTGCGAACGGTGCGAGGGGCGACGCTTCACCGACGAGGTGCTCACGTACACGCTGCGCGGCAAGAACATCAGCGAGGTGCTGGCCATGTCGGTCACCGAGGCGCACGCGTTCTTCCCGCACCCCATCCTCAACCGGCTGGCCGACGTCGGGCTGGGCTACCTCAGCCTCGGCCAGCCACTGACCACCCTGTCCGGCGGGGAGCGGCAACGACTCAAACTCGCCATCCACCTGGCCGAGAAGACCACCACGTACGTCCTGGACGAGCCGACCACGGGCCTGCACCTGGCCGACGTGGACCAACTACTGGCCCTGCTCGACCGCATGGTCGACGCCGGCAACACGGTGATCGTCATCGAGCACCACCAGGCGGTCATGGCACACGCCGACTGGCTCATCGACCTCGGCCCCGGCGCCGGCCACGACGGCGGGCGCCTCGTCTTCACCGGCACACCAGCCGAGCTGGTCGCCACCGGCGACACCCTCACCGCCACCCACCTGCGCGAATACGTCAACGCCCCAGCGGTGGTGGGCCAGAGCTGACACCGTCGCCCCGAGGCCGGCCGGAACACGCGACGCCACGGGCGGCGCTGCGTGGGCGGCGCTGCGTGGGCGGCGCTGCGTGGGCGGCGCTGCGTGGG
>NZ_JBSGIV010000108.1:0-13294 GCF_053605225.1 Micromonospora sp. NPDC003944 | reverse complement strand
ACCTGGTCATCGTCCGCTGACGCCGAACGTCGCGCGGCACCGGGTTCGATGGTGTTATCGCTCACATCGATGAACTACGATGGCAAGGGTCCCACCGGTCCGATGTCCTGGATGGCTACCAGCAAGCGTGTGCTGACTCGTCCTCCTGGGTCTCCCCCGCCAGAGGAGCGCGCCATGAGAATTACCGCCCGAATCCGCCGCAGATCGGCTCTCGTGCTGGGTCTGGTGACTGCTCTGCTGGTCACGTCCGCCGCGCCGGCGTCGGCGCAGTTCATCAGCATCAGGAACCCGGTGATCTCGCAGCGCGCCGACACCGCCATCTACAAACACAGTGACGGCTACTACTACATGACGGCGTCGGTGCCGGACTACAAGCGGGTGGAGCTGCGCCGCTCCACCACTCTGCAGGGCCTCGGGACGGCCACCACGACGAACGCGTTCGTGGCGCCGTCCAGCGGAGCGCTCAGCGGATGGATCTGGGCGCCCGACATCCAGTACTACGACGGTGCCTGGTACATGTACTTCTCCGCATCACCGAACACCGCCCGATTCGACCAGCGGCTGTACTGGATCCGCAACACCTGCGCCAATCCGATGACCTGCTCCTGGAGCGCTCCGCAGCGCTTCAACACCGGCTGGGAGTCCTTCCAGCTCGATGCGGCGTCCTTCGTCAACCGTGGGGTGCGCTACTTCGCGTGGGCACAGGACAGTCCATCCACGAACTACAACAGCCACATGTACATCGCCCGGATGAACGGCGCGACCGGCATCACTGGTCCGGCGGTCGAGATCGCGCGGCCCACCTACGACTGGGAGCGGGAAGGCGTCGCCGGCGTCGTCGAGGGTCCGTCGCCGCTGGTGAGAAACGGCCGGGTCTACATCGCCTACTCAGCGTCGGCCACCGACGCCCGCTACAAGCTCGGCCTGCTGTCCGCACCGGACACCGCTGACCTGCTCAACCCAGCCTCCTGGTCCAAGCGGCCGAACCCGGTCTTCCAGACTGCCAACGGTGTCTACGGCCCCGGCCACGGCAGCTTCACCGTCGCCGAGGACAACACCACCGACATGCTCGTCTACCACGCCCGGGACTACGCCAACCCCACCCCGGACGCGCTGACCGATCCCAACCGGCACACCCGGATGCAGCAACTGCACTGGCAGGAGAACGGCGACCCGTTCCTCGGCCAGCCGATCCCGAGCGGCGTGACGAACCCCGGCATCCGAGGCCAGTTCAGCAACCGATGCGTCGACAACTACAACCGTGACACCACGCTCGGCGCACTCGTGCGTCTCTACGACTGCAACGGGGGCACCGCTCAGCAGTGGGAGTTCACCTACCGCGCGGCGGGCAGCTATTACGAGATCCGGAACCGCAACACCGGCACCTGTCTGGACGACCTCAACTCCAGCACCGCCGCCAACGCCGACATCGGCCTCTACACCTGCAACGGCTCGAACGCCCAGCGGTGGACCTTCCAGGACCGCGGCAACGGCTGGTTCTCGCTGCGCAACGTGGCCGGCAACATGTGCCTGGACAACTACGAGTGGAACGCGGCCAACGGCGCGAGGCTCTCGCTCTACCCGTGCAACGGCCTCGGTGCCCAGCTGTGGCGCCACGGCTGACGATCTCACCATCGTGAGGGCCGTGGGCAGCACGGCCGTCACCCTGGCGGCGTGGGCATCATCAGACGGACCGCCGCGCGGTGTCCCCGCCGCGCAGGTGGTCCAGCTCGGCGAGGTACATCGCCTGCATGCGGTCGTAGTGCCGGACCAGCAGCATGACCTCCTCGACGCCGTAGCCCTCGACGAGCCACTCTGCCCGCTCGGCGAACCGCTCGTACGGTCGTCGCAACTCGGTGATCCGCTCCGGCCGCAGGGTGACGATCACCCGCCGCCGGTCCCCCGGATCGCGCTCGGCCGTCACGTAGCCCGCCTGCTGGAGCCGGCGGAGCATGCTCGTCACCGCCCCGGTGGTGAGGTTCGTCCGCTCGGCGATCTGCCCGGCCGTGGCGGATCCGACGTCCGCCAGGTAGTCGAGGCACTCCAGGTCGCTCACCGTGAGACCCAGCCGCTCCGCGATGGCGTACCGGAACACCATGGACAGCCGCGACATCTCCCGCCCGGCGTGCATGAGGTCGGCGATCGCGGACGCGCGGGCCGGCTCGTGGGACATGTGCGCAATCATGCCTCCGGCACCGTGACCCGGTGCAGTCGAGGTAACACGCGGGTCAGCACCCAGTGCGGCGCGGCGGCGCCCCCGGTGAGGCGGCGCATCAACCCGGCGGCGGTGTCGACGGCGCGGAAGGCGTAGGGCACCATCTCGTCCTGGTAGCGGGCGATCGCCTCCTCCACCGGCGTGCCGCTGGCCCGAGCCTGGACCAGCCTGCGGCCGAGCAGTGCGGCGTCGCGCAGCGCGGTGTTGCCACCGTGGGCGCCGAACGGCGGCATGACGTGCACGGCGTCGCCCATCATCGTCGCCCGGGGCACCGCCCAGCGGCGCGGGCGCCGGCCGGTGGCGAAGAGGTTGAGCACCGTGGCGTCCAGCTCGGCCGTGCCGACGAGCCGCCGGATGACCGGGTGGAACTCCGCACTCATCCGCGAGGCCAGTCTCCACAGCGCCAGCAGGTCGCCGCGGACACCGATGGGCACCTCCTCCTGCCGGAGCAGCAGTCCCCACATGACGTAGTCGTAGCCGGTGGGCGCGTAGCTGTCCGGGGCCAGGCGGGCGAACGCCTCCTGCGGGCTCTCACCGAAACGCATCGAGGTGAAGAAGAAGGCACGGCCGGGCCGGTCGGCGATGGCCAGGACGCCACTGGTACGCAGCGCGTCCGGGATCACGCTCTCGCCGTTGCGCAGCAGAGGCGACCGGCCGTAGATGCCCGCCATCGGGGTGCTCGCCGGATGGGCGTCCGGCATGAGCTGCGCGCGCAGTGCCGAGCCGACGCCGTCGGCGCCCACGACGACGGTTGCCGGGGCGGCCCCGCCGTCGGAGAACCGCAGCCGCAGCCCGGCCGGGCCGCCGTCGTCCACCGCGACGGCGTCCTTGCCGTAGTGGATGCGCCCGTTCAGCCCGGTCTGCAGGATCGACCGCAGGGTCAGTCGGTCGACCTGGCGGGTCGCGTGCGGCTCGTCCTTGAAGGTGATGGTGAACGCGTTCCGCAGCCGGCTGTCGGTGAAGCGCAGGTGTCCGCCGGGCTCGTCGCCGGTGGTGAGCGCCAGGTTGTACAGCGCGCGGGGCAGGCTGTCGCGCAGCGCCCTCAGCCCGTGCCGGTCGAGGATGATCCGGTAGCCCTGTCGCCGGACGAAGGGCCCCGAGTCCCGCTCGTAGACGTGCACGTCGATGCCGGCGCGGATCAGGTACTGGGCGAGGCAGAGGCCGGAGAGGCCGGCGCCGGCGATTGCCACGGAGAAGTGTGTCGATTCCGCCATACGGTTATCTTAATGACTAAGATGATTGGGGCAAGGTCTCCGACGCCCCTCGTCGCGCCAACTCTCGGCGTGAGCTGATGTCGAGCTTGCGGAAGATCTTGCGGAGGTGGTAATCGACAGTGCTCGGGCTGATGAACAGTGCCGCGGCCACCTCTCGGTTGGACGCGCCGCTGGACACCCGGCCCGCGATGTCGCGCTCCTGGCTGGTCAGCCCACGGCTCCGGGCGAACGGGTTGGTCGTGTCGTGGTGAGCCAGCGTGCTGCGCAGTTCGCGACGGGAGGCGACGCCCAACCGGTGGAACACTCCGCGTAGGTGATGTTTGACGGTGTGGGTGCTGATGAACAGGTGCGTCGCGACCTCGACATTCGTGGAGCCTGCCGCCACCAGGAGGGCGATCTGTTCCTGTCGCGGGGTCAGTACCGCACGGGAGAGGATCCGGGCAGGCTCGGCTGCGGCGCAGTGCATGGTGCTCCTCGGGCGAGGGTTCGGGGTCTCGACGACCATCCGAACGCATCGCAGTGCACGACGAGTGCAGACCGAGTGCTCGCCTACCCGCCTACGACGCACCCCTCATCAAGCTCAGCCGGGCCCGGACGTACGCCACCATGGTCCGGTACGTCTCGGCCTCCTCCAGGCCGGAGAACTCGATGAGCTCCCGAAAGCCGTTGTCGGCGATCAGGCTCTCGAACTGCTGGCACCCCCGTTCCGCGCGCAGCAGGTCACCGAGGTCGAATGCGGCCCGCGCGAGGATCGCCGCGACGGCACACCGCGGACCGTTCGTCTCGCAGACCCCTTCCGTCAAACCCCACTCCGACACCGCCGCCGCCCGTTCGAGCCGGCCGAGTCTCCAGGAGGACTCCGCGATGAGCTGCGCGTAGTAGATCTTCAGGTGATCGAGGTGCTGCGCCACCGCGATGGCCAGCCCCTCGTCGGCGACACGTGTGCCAGCCTCGAACCGGTCGGACCCCAGGAGCGCCCTCGCGAGTGTCAGCAGCGAGACGGCGAGCAGTTCCTGACGCCCCGTCTGCCGGGCGAGACCGACCGAACGATCACCGTAGGAGTTGGCGGCGTCGTGGTCGCCCCGCGACAACGACAGGACGGCGAGGTTGCGCAGGACGTCGGCCTGCCCGGCCAGGTCCCCGGCGCCCTCCACGATGGACAGTGCACGATGAAGGTAGTCGTCGGCAGTCGGCAGTGGGGCGAAGACCTCACCGATGGTACGAAGGAGTGCGGCCTCCATCAGCGGCTCGCCGAGCACGCTGATCAGGTCGAGGATCGCGAGTACGGTGGGCGTCCGGCCGGTGGGTATGGAGTTGCTGCCCGGCGCCGAAGCGGCAAGGACCATGGCCGCCGCGTCGCGCCCCAGGCCATGGGCGAGGGCCAGGTCGATCGTCGCCCACAGCGCGGCCCGTTCCCGTGCGTACCATGCGGCAGCCTGTGGGACGTTGTCGAACGACTCGGGCGTCACCCCCGACGGCGGATCGCCGACGTCGCCGACCGGCTGCCGGTGGTGCCTCGCGTACGCGGCGCGGGCCGAGTGCAGGTAGTGCATGATCAGACGCCGCTCGTACTCCGGTCGTTCGTCGTCCTCGCCGAGGAGCTCACCCGCGTAGGCCCGCAACAGGTCGTGCAGCACGTACCGCCCCGGCTGCGACTCATCGAGCAGACTCGCGGTCACCAGTTCCAGGAGCAGTGCGCGCGCCTGCCCGCGACCGACCCCGGCGACACTTGCCGCCGCCTCCAGCGGGATCCCGGGACCGGGGTGGACGGCGAGGGCCCGAAACACCTGCGCCGCCGATGGGTCGAGGGCCTGGTACGACCACGAGAAGACCGACCGGACATCGTCGGACGAGTCCGCGCTGGACAGGGCGTCGAGTCTGGCGGACGGCACCGAGACGTCGTCGACGACCGCGCTCAGCGGCAGGGCCGGATTGAGGGCCACCCGAGCCGCGACGATCGCCAGTGCGAGCGGCAACCCTGCGCAGAGCGTGATGACCTCCTCCAACGCCTCCGGGTTCGTGGTCGCGCGGCGGGCGCCGAGGCGGTTGATCAGGAGCTGACGGGACTCGGCGCCGGTCAGTCGGTCGACCTGTAGGTAACGGGCGCCCTCCCGGGTGACCAGGCTCGTCATCCGGTTGCGGCTCGTCACGATGACCAGACAGCCTCGGGAGGCTGGCAGCAGCGGACGGACCTGATCGGAGTCGCGCGCGTTGTCCAGGAGAATCAGGAGTCGACGACCGAAGAGGCGACTGCGGTAACGCGCCGCCTGTGCGTCGACGGTCTCCTGCGGTGACGAGACCGCCGGCTCGCCCAGGGACGCGAGCAGCGTGGCGAGCGCCTCCTCCGGGGACATGACGCGTCCGTCCGGATCAAGGCCCCGCAGGTTCAGGAACAACTGGCCGTCGGGAAACTCGCTGGCGATCTGGTGGGCCCAGTGCACGGCGATCGCGGTCTTGCCGATACCACCCATGCCGCCGAGCACGGTGATCACGATGGTCGCATCGCTGGCGGCGTCGGCCAACTGGTCGTCGAGCACGGCGGCCACGTCGTTTCGGCGGACGAATCCCGCGACCTGCGGCGGCAGCTGTGCGGGCCGGAGAGCCTCCGGCGGGCGCAGTTCCTCCTGCAGGGTCCAGCCGCTGGCCAGCAGTTCCCGATACGCCTCCCGCAGTTCCGGCCCCGGATCCACAGCCAGTTCCTCGGCGAGGTGTTGCCTGGTCCGCTCGAAGACCCGCACCCCTTCCGCCCGGTGACCGGTGGCCACGTGGGCGCGGATCAGGCACGCCTGTAGCGCCTCGTCAAGCGGCGCTGCGGCGGCCACGCTCAGGAGTGGGGTCAACACGGCGCCGGCCATGCCGTGGGCGATCGCTGCCTCGCTGGCCGCGAGCGCCACCGCGACGCGCTCCCGCTCGATGGCGACGAACTCCGGCGACCTCGCCGCGCTCGCCGGAAGATCGGTGAACGCGGGGCTGCGGCCGAGCTCCAGAGCGGTCAGGTACTCCCGTACCCCGGTCAGGACGTCCCCGCCGTCGAGCGCCTCGCGGGCCCGCCGGACCAACTCGCGATACATCGCCAGGTCGGAGGCTTCGGTCGCGAGGGTCAGCCGGTACCCCGTACCGGCCGGTAGGAGGTACCGACCGGTCTCGCGGACGTCCAGGTCCGGTTCAAGAATCCGCCGGAGGTTCCCGACGTGCCGGTGGATCTGGTTGGCGGCGCTGGCCGGCGGTCGGTCTTCCCAGACGCTGTCGATGATGGTGTCGAGGCTGACCGCGTCGCCCCCGGCGGCGAGGAGCTTGGCCAGGACGATCCGCTGGCGGACCGGGCCAAGATCGACGTCGGCGCCGTCCCGCCGGCAGCCAAGACCGCCGAAGACCTTGAACTCGCAGTGGGACGGCGGCCCGTCCGGAAGCCTGCGGTCGGGCGTCGTCACGATTGACATCCTAGTGAGGAAAGTGTGGCTGCTTTGCTCTTCGGCTCAGCCTGCGGCTTGCCCCGGACCCTTCGCATCCCCCATCTCTCGTTGTCCGTCTCGTCACTCGACAGATTCGGGGACTACGTGAATCGGGTGATTCATGCAGCGCTTTCCAATCCGTACCTTCGGCATGGTTCGCAGCGCCAAACGCAAGCCCAAGGAGTGCGCATGCCCCACGTCACAGTTGGCTCAGAGGGAGCCAGTTCGATCGATATCTATTACGAGGACCGCGGCGCCGGTACGCCGGTGGTCCTCAGTCACGGCTATCCGCTCAGCGGGCAGGCCTGGGAGAAGCAGGTCTCCGCACTGCTCGCAGCCGGGTACCGCGTCATCACCTACGACCGGCGAGGTTGGGGCAATTCCAGCCAGCCCGAGGGTGGATACGACTACGACACCTTCGCAAGCGATGTGGACGTGCTGCTCACGAAGCTCGACGTTCGCGACGCCATCCTCGTGGGTCACTCGATGGGCACCGGTGACGTTGCCCGCTACCTCGGCCGCTACGGCACCGAGCGGGTCGCGAAGGCCGTACTGATGTCGCCGATCCCGCCGTTCCTCCTCCGCACGGATGACAATTCCGAGGGCGCGCCGCAGTCGTTGTTCGATGGGTTCATCCAGGCCGCGCGGGCTGACCGGAACGCGTGGCTCAAGCAGTTCCTGGAAAACTTCTACAACCGTGACGTCTACGGCGGCTCGTTGGTGAGCGACGAGGCGTTCCAGGCCAGTCTGGACGTGGCCGTGGCCGGGTCTCCGGTCGCCGCGGTGGCCTGTATTCCGACCTGGCTCACCGACTTCCGCGACGACCTGTCGACGATCGACGTGCCGGTCCTCGTGATCCAGGGCGACCAGGACCGGGTCCTGCCCATCGGGGTGACCGGCCAGCGGGTGTCGGCCTTCGTGGCGGATTCGCGGTTGCTCGTCATCGAGGGCGGCCCGCACGCCATCGCCTGGACCCACAGCGATCAGGTCAACGCCGCTCTGCTCGACTTCCTGCAGAAGTGAAAGGAAAAACCGTGAAGCTGTCCATGCGGCGCCGCCTCGTCTACGTAGGCGTGGCCATCGGTGCCCTCACCCTGGGTGGTGCCGGCATCGGCACCGCGCAGGCCTCGACGAGTCATGCCGTGCAGTCTCACCATCAGCGGCCCGCACCGGTCAAACCGACGGTCGTGCTCGTGCACGGCGCGTGGGCGGACGGGTCCAGCTGGGACAAGGTGACGGCCAAGCTCCAGCGCGACGGCTACCGGGTGGTCACCCCGCCGAACTTCCTGGCCGGCGTGAACAACGACGCCGCGAGTCTCCGCGCGTACCTGGACACCATCACCGGGCCTGTCGTCCTCGTCGGGCACTCGTACGGCGGCATGGTCATCACGAACGCCGCTCTGGGCAACAAGCAGGTCAAGGCCCTGGTGTACGTCGACGCGTACATCCCGGACCAGCACGACACGGTGGTGTCGCTGACCTCGGCCGTGCCGGGCTCGGTCTTCGCGGCAGAGGCGTCCACGGTCTTCGACCAGGTGGCGATCCCCGCTGTCCCCGGGACCGCCAACCTCTTCGTGAAGCCGTCGGTCTTCGGCAAGGCCTTCGCCGACAAGAGCATCTCGGCCGCGGACGTGGCGGTGCTGACCGCTCGGCAGCGCCCGCTGGCGTCCAACGCCCTGATGGAGGAGTCTGGCGAACCAGCCTGGCGCACCATCCCCTCGTGGTCCGTGATCGGCAAGCAGGACGCCGTCATCCCTGCCGCGGAGCAGGTCGCCATGTCCGCGAGGGCCAAGGCACACACCGTCCAGATCAACGCTCCGCACCTGTCCATGGTCACCGACCCGGGTGCGGTCACCAGTCAGATCGAGGCGGCTGCCACGGCAACCGACTGACACGACAACCGGCCGTGGCACCGCTCAGCGCGGTGCCACGGCCAGCCTCGTTGCACCAGAACCGCTCAGGCGGTCGTCCGGGCCGCCTCCAGGATGACCCTGGTGACCTCGTCGGGATGCGAGATCAGGCCCAGGTGGCCGGCGTCGATCCGGGTGATGTCGGCACCGGCCCGCTTCATCATCTCCTCCTGGGTGGCCGGCGGGATGACGCGGTCCTCGGTGCCGATCACCGCCCACACCGGGATCGTCTTCCACGCCGGCTCGGTGGCCGGCTCCCCCAGCGCGTTCGTGGCCAGGGCGCTCTGCGACACGGCGAGCACCTCCGCCTGCCGCCGGGGCAGACCGTTGGCGAAGCCGTTGATGAAGATCTTTGGCAGGACGTACGTGTCGACTGCGCCCTCCGGAGCGCCCGGGAACGGCACGAGCTTGAAGACGCTGGTGGGGTCGGTCAGGGCCGGCTCGAGAATCGAGCCGGAGCCGGCGGTGAGTTCCTCTACGGTCTCCCCCTTGTCCGGGGCGAAGGCATCGACGAACACGAGCGCCTTCACGTTGTTGTTGCCGGTGGCGGCGTCGCTCACGACGAAGCCGCCGTACGAGTGGGCCGCAAGCACGATGGGGCCCTCGATGGTGGACAGGAAGTCCTTCAGGTAGCCGCTGTCGATCGACGGCCCCCGGTTGGGTTGCGGCGCGACCTGGACGTCGAAACCGCGTGCCTGAAGTCTGCTGACCTCACCACTCCAGCTGGACCCTTCGGCCCAGGCACCGTGCACCAGGACGATCGTCGGTCTGGTGTCGTGCCCCCGGTCGGGGCCGGGTTTCCCACCGCCGTCCGCGTACACGTGTGGGGCGGCTGAGCCGAGCACCGTCACCAGCGTTGCGGCGGCGATCGTTGCGGCGATGGTCTTCGGCCGACGTAGCGAGATACCGAGCATGTCTCTTCTCCCTCGTTGGTCAGTGATCGCGAACGTGGGCAGACGGGCATGGCCACCGGTACGACTCGGCCGAAGCCGTTCGGAGGCACCGTCGAGCGCCGTGTGCACCGATGGCGGCCGCGTCCCGATGCAGCGGTGACCTGCATGATCGCCCGATTTCACCGTACTGACGGACGGCGAAACTTTCGGACAGAAGAGGAAAATAGCTCAGGTTTCACCGTATCGGAGGAGAGGCGGTATCAGCACGATCGGGCAGCACCGAGTCGTCCCACGGCGGCACCGCGGTGGTCACTACAGGTTCCTTTCCCGTACGGCGGTGAGCAGCCGGTCGACGTGAGCCCGGTCGGGCTGGTCGGGCAGCGTGGTGGTGGCCGCCGCGTCAGCGAGCTCACCGAGGAGGTCCGCCGCCCAGGCACCGACGTCGTCCCAGGGCAGCTCGCCGCGCCGCACCGCGAGCAGCCGGTCACGCAGGTGACGAACGTCGACAAGCACCTCCCCGGTGCGCAGCACGTGCGCTCCCGCGACCAGCAGCCGGATCATGTGCATGGCCTGCTTGTGGTTGGTCTCGCCGGTGCGCTCGCGGCGGGCCGCCACCCGGTTAAGCTGGTCCCGGGCGTAGTTGCCATAGGTCTCCGCCACCCGCCTCGACAGGAACGCCTGCCGCGCCGCGAGCAACAGGCGCCCGTCGACGGTGATCGCCTCCACCAGCGGGGACCAGAGCACCTCCAGAACCGTCGGGTTGCCCTGCAGGGCCAGCACGCAGAAGCGCTCGAACTCCCAGGAGAACTGCTCCTCCGCCGGACCGTCGAGGTGGGTGGGCGGCTTGTCGAGGTGCCAGAACGCCCGCGTGGGTGCCACGAACACACCACGCCTGTCGTAGTCGGAGCCCGGGTCGTGCAGGCCGTACGCCCGCGACCCGACCACCACGGCGAGGGCCGTGCGCCGCTCGACAAGATCACTCACGCCCGGGACGCTACCCAATCGCCGCCCTGCGCGCGTCACCCTTTTGCCAGGGAGCGGAATGGACCGGCGGACGTCGTGCCGACCCACTCGAATCGCTCAACGGCGCAGCCGGTAGCGCAGGTGAAGCACCCGGTTGCCCGGAATCACCACGTCGGGATCCTCCAACAGGTGCTGCGCGTCGACCGACCCGAAGTAGCGCTTGCCGGACCCGAACACGACGGGTACGACGTCCATGCGCACCTCGTCGACAAGGCCGGCGGCGAGCACCTGACCACCGACGTCGCCAGCGGCGACCTCGACCGTGCGGTCACCCGCAAGCTCCTGCGCCCTGGCAACGGCTGCCTCGACGCCGTCGACGAAGTGGAACGGCGCCTCGGGGTCCCAGCCCTCGGGCGCCGGCCGGTGTGTCACGACGACCACGTGGTCGATCCCGCCGGGAGGCTTCCCGTCCCAGCCATCCGTCATGTCGAAGACGTGGCGCCCGGCGATCGTCACCCCGATCTGGTCCCAGTACGGCCGGGTGTAGTCGTAGGACGTCTGCGACACCTTGAGTACGCCGCTCTCATCCAACGGGACGTCACCGCTCGTCAACCAGTCGAACAGGGGGCCGGGCTGGTCTTTGTCGTCCGCGATGAAGCCGTCCACCGACACCGAGCTGTACATGACCACCGTGCCCA
This sequence comes from Micromonospora sp. NPDC003944, assembly GCF_053605225.1. Classification (NCBI taxonomy): domain Bacteria; kingdom Bacillati; phylum Actinomycetota; class Actinomycetes; order Micromonosporales; family Micromonosporaceae; genus Micromonospora; species Micromonospora sp. NPDC003944. The sequence goes on along the minus strand of NZ_JBSGIV010000108.1, from coordinate 1,949 downwards.
CGGGCGCTCCTCTGCTGGGGAATGCCCTCAGGTTAGAGCTTCGTGAGCTGTCGCTCTTGTAGGAAATCAATCGGCCGGCAGCGGCCAGCCGTCCAGCACGTGACCGGGGTGCTCACGCAGGATCCGCCGCCGGACCTCGACGTACCGGGTCGGGGTGAGCCCCGGGCAGCGTCAGCCGCGCGTACGGCGGCGCGCCCTCCAGGTAGTAGAGGTCGTCGACAAGCCCGTCCAGGGGTGGTCGCGGCGCTCTGGACACGTACTCCACGCCCGCAGTATCGCCGGCACCCGCGCCGCAACGGTCCCGCCGCGTCGGAGGAAGCGCCGACGAAGTCTGACCTGTTGTCGCTGGCAGACAACTGACAGCCGGTCGTAGAACCTCGTCGAGCGACGGGAGTGCCGATGGGCCGCCAAGGCGCAGAGCGCGCGTCGGCGGCCCACCGTCTCAGCCGTTGTCGATCAGGCTCGCGATCTCGTTGTAGATCAGGTGCGCCTTCGCGCCCTGGTTCGACGGACAACCGCCGAGGTGGTGCAGGGCGATCACCCGGTGGCCGGCGTCCAGCACGGGTGAACCCGAGTTGCCGCCGGAGGTGTCACAGCTGTAACTGATGTTCCAGGTGTTGTAGTTCGCGTTCCGGACGGCGCAGGTCGCGCCGTTCTGGGTGTCCTCGTAGATCGACAGCCGCTTCGCGCTGCCGTCGCCGTGCCCGGGAACGTACATCCGGGTGCCGTTGCTGGTGGCGGTCGTCGCCAGGTACAGCGTGCCGAATCCCTGGATGGTGGTGAAGTTGTTGACCGAGAACAGGGCGTAGTCCAACTGGCTGGAGCCGCCGCTGCTCACCCGGTAGAGGGTGGCACCGCTGACCTTGGTGCCGGCGCCGGGGTTCGCGCCGCCGCAGGTGGCGCACTGGTAGTTGAACTGCATCTCGCTGCCGCTCACGGCGGACTGCGTCGAGAAGCAGTGCTTGTTCGTCAGCATCCGGTTGGTGTTGCCGACTCGCCAGGTGGTGCACAGTCCGCCGCCGCTGATCAGCAGCCGCGCCACCGCCCTGCCCCGGGCGTACTCGGTGGGGTGGCTGTTCTGGTAGCAGACCACGTCCCGGCGGGCGTCGGTGCTGCACACGGACTGGGTGGAAAAGTTGTGCGCGGCGATCTCCGTGCGGTCGTACCCGCGCCAGAACCGGTCGATGGTGGCGGTGCTGCCACGTGCGGTGCGGGTGCTGTGCAGGGTCACCACCGCCGTGTCACCCTCCACCGACATCGCCCAGAAACCCGGCTGGCCGTCGGTGGTGTAGTCCGAGCCGGTCGCCCGGTTCAGGTCGCGGTCGTACCGGTAGCTCTCCTTGCCGTCCCGGCTCGACACGGTGACGTAGTCACCGTGGGCCAGTCGCAGTGAGCTGAAGTGCACCTTGACGTAGGTGGCACCCGGGTGCCGGATGATCTGCGTTCCGCCGTCGGGGGCGCGCGACAGGGAACTGGCGACGGTGCGGAGTTCACCGACGGTGGTCACACCCTCGGCGGAGAACTGGTGCGATTCCGGTGCCCGCTCGGACTGTGGCGCGAGAGGGGCAACGGAGTACGCCTCGGCGGCGGGTACCGACAGCAGGCTCAGCCCGAGTGTGCAGGCAGCGAGCGCGACGGTCCCCGTTCGTAGGCGGCGCAGGGCATGTTTCATCTGTCGCTCCTTCTCAGGAATCAGCACCGAGACGTGCCTTCGGCCTTCATACCTGAGATCACGCAAGATATGTAATCCTATCTATGTCATAGCTGCCCGCCACACCCGTCGCCCGCACCGACCTCCGTAGCGCCCGCTGGTCTAGGGTTGCTGGAGTGGTCATGAGCGCGCAGGACGTGGTGGGCGTGATCGAGTCGGACGCGGGAGCGATGCGAGTCCTCCGGGCCACGGCCGACCTCGGGCTACCGGACTGGTGGATCGGTGCCGGCTTCGTCCG
>NZ_JBSGIV010000107.1:0-14524 GCF_053605225.1 Micromonospora sp. NPDC003944 | reverse complement strand
GGATCCGACAGGCCATCACCCGCGCCATGGCCGACCAGGCCCGCACCATCCGCATCCCGGTGCACATGGTCGAGCAGGTCAACCGGATGGTCCGGGCCCGCCGCGAACTGGCGGTGACGCTGGGCCGCGAACCGACGGTCGCCGAGGTCGCCCGCGCACTGGAGATCCCCGAGATCCAGGTCATCGAGCTGATCTCGTACGACCGGGAGCCGGTCAGCCTGGACCAGGCCGTCGGTGACGACGGCGAGAGCGCGCTCGGCGACTTCGTGGCCTCGGTGGACCCGCGTACCGAGCCGGGCGACGGCGCCGCCCAGGGCGAACTGCGCAACGAGGTCAGCATCGTGCTCTCCACCCTGTCCCAGCGGGAGCAGGCCGTCATCCGGCTCCGGTTCGGTCTTGACGACGGCCGGCAGCGCACCCTGGACGAGGTCGGCCGGGAGTTCGGCCTGTCCCGGGAGCGGATCCGGCAGATCGAGAAGGTGACGCTGCTGAAGCTGCGCGACCCGGAGCGGGCCCAGCGCCTGGAGGCGTACGCCTGCTGACGCACCCGGTTCCCACGGAAGGCCCCGGCGGTTCGCCGGGGCCTTCCGTGCTGGCGGGGTGTTTGACTTGAACACCGGTCCACTTACCGACGACGCGAGGAGCGCACGATGAACTGGACGTTGGAAGTGGTGATCGTGCCGGTCTCCGATGTGGACCGGGCGAAGGAGTTCTACGCCGACCAGCTCGGCTTCGTGGTGGACCACGACACGGTGATCAGCGACGAGGCGCGCATCGTGCAGCTGATTCCGCCCGGCTCCGGCTGCTCGATCGTGATCGATAGGGGTGTCGTCCCGGAGATGCCGCCGGGCTCACTCAAGGGCCTTCAACTCGTGGTGCCCGACCTGAGGCGGGCCCACGAGGAGCTGGCCGGTCGGGGTGTGCAGGTCAGTGAGATCCAGGTGATCGGTCAGAACCCCCGGCCGGTGCCGGATCCACTGGACAACGTCGGCTTCGTCTTCTTCGCCGACCCGGACGGCAACACCTGGGGCGTCCAGCAGATCTCCAGCCGCGCCTGACACGAGGCGCTCACAGGCGGCGGGGGCCGGTGTCCGGGCGGACGACCGCGCCTCCCACCCCTACCTGGGCGTGCAGGATCGAGATGCCGTCCGGGCGGGCGAGCACCGGGTTGAGGGTCAGCGATCGCACCCGGGGCTGTTCGTCGGCGAGCTGACCCACCCGCAGCAGCAGGTCGGCCAGGGCCGCCCGGTCGACCGGCGCGGCCCCCCGGTGCCCGCGCAGCAGCGGCGCGGCCCGGGGCTCGTCGACCAGTTCGGCGGCGTCCCGGTCGGTCAGCGGCACCGCCCGCCAGGCCCGGTCGCCGAGCAGTTCGGTGGCGACCCCACCGAGGCCGAAGCCGACCACCGGACCGAAGGCGGGATCTTCCACCACCTCCACCACGCAGGCCACCCCGGGCGGGACCATCGGCTGGACCAGCGCGTCCGCGCCGAAGGTCGCCGCCAGGTCGGCGTAGGCGCGCCGGAGGGTCGGCTCGTCGGGCAGGTCGAGCCGGACCGCGCCGAGGTCGAGTCGGTGCCGCAGCCCGGGGGCGGCAGCCTTGAGCGCCACCGGGAAACCCAGCCGTGCCGCCGCGTCGACCGCGGCGTCGGCCGAGTCGACGGGCACCGAGGCCACCACCTCGATGCCGTACGCGGCAAGCAGCGCACCCGGGTCGGTGGCGTCGGTCCGCAGCGCGGCCTGCGCGGCGGCCCGATCGAGGCCGGGCAGCTCCGGCGCCACCCCGGGTGGGCGGCGCAGCCACTCTGCGTACCGGTGCGCGCGGGCCAACGCTCGGACCGCCTCCTCCACGCCGCCGTACGCCGGCACCCCGGGCGGTAGCCGCCCGACCAGGAAGGTCGCCACTGTCGGCTTGCCCAGCGCGAGGGCGGCCGGGAGCGCGGCGGTCACGTCGGCGTCCACCTCGGTCAGCTGGCCGGGCAGCGGCGGGGCGAAGACCACCACCAGGGCGTCCACCCGGTCGTCGGCGGCCGTCTCGGCGAGAGCGGCGGCGAACTCGTCGGCGCCGGCGCTCGGCCCGACGTCGCGCGGGTAACCGTCGGCAACAGTGAGGCCGTGTCCGACGCAGGCGGTCGCGGCGAGCCCGGTCAGTGCCGAGGAGTTGCCGACCACACCGACCCGGCCGCCGGCCGGCAACGGCTGGTTGGCAAGCAGCACACCCACGTCGAGCAACTCCGGCACGGTGTCCACCCGGATCACCCCGGACTGGGCGAAGAGCGCCGCGACCGCCACCTCGTCCGGCCCGGCGCCGTCACCCACGCCGACCGGGCGGGCCGGCGAGGCGAGCGCGACGACAGGTTTGGCCCGGCCGATCCGCCGGGCCAGCCGGGCGAACTTGCGCGGGTTTCCGAAGGTCTCCAGGTAGAGCATGATCACGTCGGTGCCGGGGTCGTCCTGCCAGTACTGCAGGAGGTCGTTGCCGGAGACGTCGGCCCGGTTGCCGGCCGAGACGAAGCTGGACAGGCCGAGGCCCCGCCGGTCCGCCTCGGCGAGCAGCGCCACCCCGAACGCGCCGGACTGACTGAAGATGCCGACCCGACCGGCCGGCGGCAGCGCCGGGGCGAGAGTGGCGTTGAGGCGTACCGTCGGGTCGGTGTTCGCCACGCCCAGGCAGTTCGGGCCGACGACCCGCATCCCGGCGGCGTGCGCCGCGCGGACCAGCGCCCGTTGGGTGGCCGCGCCCTCGCCGCCGGCCTCGGCGAAGCCGGCCGAGATGACCACCAGGCCGTGCACGCCCGCCGCGGCCGCGTCGGCGACCACTGCGGTCGCCGCCTCGGGCGGGACCGCCACCACCGCCAGGTCCAGTGGCGTCGCGGCGTCCACAGCCGAGGGGTACGCGGGCAGACCCGCCACCGTCGGCGCGCTCCAGTGCACCGGCACCACCGCACCCGTGAACCCGCCGTCGCGCAGGTGCCCGAGCACCGCCGCGCCGACGCCCTGGCCGGTGGCGCTGGCGCCGTAGACGACGATGCCGCGCGGGGCGAGCAGCCGGGCGATCGAGCGGGCCTCGGTACGGTGCTCCCGGCCGCGCTGCACCTCCAGACTGGCCTCGGTGGGCGCGATGGGGAAGCTCAGGTGGACCACGCCGTCGGCGTACTCGCGCTGGACCTGATAGCCGAAGTCGGCGAAGACCCGCAACATCGTCCCGTTGGCCGGTAGGACCTCCGCGACGAAGCTCATGATGTCGTTACGGCGGGCCGCGTCGGCCAGGTGCTCCATCAACACCGAGCCGATGCCCCGACCCTGGTAGGCGTCCTCCACGACGAAGGCCACCTCCGCCTCGGGCGCCTGCGGGCCGAGCCGCTCGTAGCGGCCGACCGCGACGATCTGGTCGGCCGCCAACACCACGAACGCCTCCCGGTCGTGGTGGTCCACGGTGACGAAACGGATCAGGTCCCGTTCCGGAATGCGCGGGTACGGCGAGAAGTACCGCAGGTAGCGGGTGCGCTCGGAGAACCGGCTGTGCATCGCCACGATGCCCGGCGCGTCGGCCGGGTCGATCGGTCGCAACTGGACCGTGCTGCCGTCGCTCAGCAGCACGTCGACCGGCTGGTCCAGGCTCGTCACCTAAACGGCCCGGCTCAGTCCCGCGGATCGTGCGGGTCGAGCCCGAGCAGCGGGAAGACCGTCTTGCGGGTGGCCGCGATCGCCCGGTCCACCGCGTTGGGCTCGCCGGTCGGCTGCCACGGCTCGTACGACGGGTCGGCGTCGTCGGTCATCCGCAACGGCACCTCCCGGCCCAGACGACGGGAGGCGACCAGGTCCCGCCACGCGGGCGGGGTGAGCGTGGCCGGGTAGATCGGGTCACCGGTGGCCACGGCCAGCAGGTGACTCCAGGCGCGGGGCACCACCTCGACGAGCGCGTACCCGCCGCCGCCGGTGGCCACCCACCGGCCGTCGCACAGCTCGTCGGCGAGCGCCCGCATCGCCAGGTAGGTGGCCCGCTGCCCGTCCACGGTCAGGTTCAGGTCGGCGAGCGGATCGAGTCGGTGACCGTCGGCGCCGCACTGGCTGACAAGCACCTGCGGTCGGAACGCGCGCAACACCGACGGCACGATCGCGTGGAACGCCCGCTGCCAGCCACTGTCGTCGACGCCCGGCGGTAACGGCATGTTGACCGCGCTGCCCTGCGCGCCCGGCCCACCCGTCTCGTCCGGGAAACCCGTGCCCGGGAAGAGCGCCAGCGGGGTCTCGTGCAGGCTCACCGTGAGCACCCGTGGGTCGTCCCAGAAGATCTGCTGCACCCCGTCGCCGTGGTGCACGTCGACGTCCACGTACGCGACCCGTTCGGCGCCCAGGTCGAGCAGCCGGGCGATGGCCACCGCGGGGTCGTTGTAGACGCAGAAACCCGACGCCCGAACCGACATCGCGTGGTGCAGCCCACCGGCCACGTTCACCGCCCGCCGGGCGTCACCGCGCCAGACCGCCTCGGCGGCGGCCACCGTGGCGCCGGCGATGAGCGCGCTGGACTCGTGCATGCCCTCGAAGACCGGATTGTCGGAGGTGCCCAGGCCGTAGCCGGCGAAGAGCGGGTCGCGCGGCGCGTTGCGCACCGCGGCGAGGTAGGCCGGCTGGTGCACCCGGGTGAGCAGGGCGTCGTCGGCGGGCTCCGGCTTGACCACCCGCACCCCGGGCCGGTCCAGGATGCCCAGCTCGCGGGCGAGCGCGATGGTCAGCTCCACCCGGACCGGGTCGAGTGGATGGTCACCCATGTCGTAGGCGAGCAGCGACTCGTCCCACACCACCACCGTGTCGTCGGACATCAGCCCATCGTCGCACGAGCACCGGCACCAGCCCACCGCACGCGCTGGTCAGCTGCCGAGTGTCGACCCGGAGGCGACCGGTCGAGCCGGGTCGGCCACCCAGTTGCTCCACGATCCAACGTAGAGCGCGGCGTCCGGGCGGCCGGCCAGGTGCAGCGCGAGCACCGCCTGCGCGGCGGTCACCCCCGAGCCGCAGTACGCCCCGACGGCCGACCCCCGGGTCACGCCGGCGGCAGCGAACCGCGCGCTCAACAGGTCGGCGGCCAGGAACCGGCCGTCCGGCCCGACGTACTCCCCGGCGGGCAGGTTCGCCGCTCCCGGCACGTGCCCGGCGACCGGGTCGATCGGCTCGACCTCACCCCGGTACCGCGGCGCTGCCCGTACGTCGAGCAGCACGGCGTCGTCCGCGGCGGCCAGTGCGGCGGCCTGCCCCGCGTCGAGCACCGGGAGACCGCCGGGGCGCACCACGACGTCACCGGAGGGCGGCGCGGGCGCGTCGGTGGAGACCTGTCGACCGGCGCCGACCCAGGCCGGGTAGCCGCCGTGCAGCACACGCACCTGACGGTGCCCCGCCCAGCGCAGCGTCCACCAGGCCCGCGCGGCGGCCATGCCGTCGCCGCCGTCGTACACCACCACGGGCTGACCGACGCGGACGCCGGCGGCCCGCAGCGCGGCCTGCAACGCGGCCGGGTCGGGAAGCGGGTGCCGACCGCCGGTGCCCGGCGCCCCGCAGAGCGCGGTGTCCAGGTCGACGAAGACCGCCCCCGGCAGGTGACCGGCGAGGTAGTCGTCGCGGCCGGGCGGGCCGACGAGCCGCCAGCGAACATCGAGCAGGATGGGCGGGTCGGCCTGGTCGATCTCGGCGACGAGTCGATCGACCTCGACCAACGGCTCCTGGGTACCGGACATGGCGACCATCCAACACCATTCGCCTAGTCGGCACGCGGTTCGGCGGCGGTCACCGGCCCTTCACCGAGGTAACATCGTTCACCGGAGGGCCGCTGACCTTATGAAGTCTCACGACTTGGTCGACACGACCGAAATGTACCTGCGCACCATCCTCGAGTTGGAAGAAGAGGGGGTGCCACCGCTTCGTGCCCGGATCGCCGAGAGGCTGCAGCAGAGCGGCCCCACAGTGAGCCAGACCGTCGCCCGGATGGAGCGCGACGGCCTGCTCACCGTCGAGGGAGACCGGCACCTGACGCTCACCGCCCAGGGTCGCAGCAGCGCCGTGTCGGTGATGCGCAAGCACCGCCTCGCCGAGCTGCTGTTGGTCAACGTCATCGGGATGCCCTACGAGGAGGCCCACGAGGAGGCCTGCCGCTGGGAGCACGTGATGAGCGACGCCGTGGAGAAGCGGGTCTACGACCTGCTCAACCGGCCGAGCCGCTCCCCGTACGGCAACCCGATCCCCGGGCTTCAGGAGCTGGGTTCGCCGACGGCGGACACCACCGAGCCCGCCGAGGGCGAGCGCAACCTGGCCTTCCCCGGCCTCTCCGGGCCGGTCGTGGTGCGCCGGATCTGCGAGAGCGTGCAGAAGGACGCCGACGTGCTGCGCCAACTGCACGCCGCCGGGGTCGACCCGGGCGCCACGGTGACCGTGGCCCAGGAGCGCGACGGGGTGTCGATCGACCGCTCCGGCGACCGGGTGCGGCTGCCCCGCGAGGTCGCCTCCCGGGTCTTCGTCGCCGCCAACTGATCGATCGGGCACCCGGGCGTCACAACGCCCGGGTGTCCACCTTCTTCGCAAGCGCGGTCAGGTCGGCGGTCAACTTCTCCACCGCGGAGCGCTCACTGCCACGGGCCGCGGTCCAGCTCATCGTGGCCAGGCGTCCGTCGGTGCCCAGCCAACCGACCTCGGCGACCGGCCCGTGCCCACCCGCCGCCGCGGTGGTCCGCCGGTACGCCTGCTGCCCCAGCCCGGTGACCTTCGCCGCCTTGTCCGGCACCACGTCCGCGCCGAAGCTGGTCTTGTCGATCGTGGTCTCGGTCACGCTGAGCGTCAACTCCGGCAGGGTCGCGCCCGTGGCCCGCACCACACAGGTGTGGGTATCGCCCCGTTCGCTCGACGCCGCCACGTCGAAGCGCGCCTTCACCACCTGCTCGATCACCGTGAAGTCCAGCAGGCGGCAGGCGCCGCCCGAGGAGGCCGCCGCGACGTCCACCGCGACCGGCGCCGGGGGTGGCACCGCCGCCGGTTCCGCCTCGTCGGCGCAGCCGCTCACCAGCAGCCCGGCCAGCCCGGCGACCACGATCCGCCCGCGCACGTCCCACCCTCTCGCCGACCGACGGCGGAAGGCGCCCGCCGGATGTCCGTCGGACACCGTACGGGCTGTCGGTGTCGTGCGGAAGCCCTCATCGACGCCTAATTCGCCGGTGGATCGTCCACGTACGGGCAGTGTCGGCAGCCGCGCCCGCAGCAGGTGCCACGGCGGGCCAGGAAGCCAGCGCTGAGCACGAACAGCCCGCTCCCCGGGTCGAGGTAGCCGGCCTCGTCGGCGGCCAGCGCGGCGGTGTGCGCGGCGAGGATCCGGGCCCGTTCGGGGTGGTCGGACGGCAACCGGGACGGGTGCGGCTCGGTGAGCGGCCGGTTGGCCAGGGGTTTCCGCTCTCCGGTCACCGCAGCAGTCTAGGGACGGGGACCGCCGCCAGGTATATCCGTGCCGGGCCGTCGCGGCGGACTGTCGTTTCGTCGTACGGTCCGACGATGATCGGGGTCGACACCTGTCGACGCGTACGGAGGGGCACGATGCGGAAGATCGTTGTGCAGATGAGTGTGTCGTTGGACGGGTTCTTCGAGGGCCCGGCTGGCGACATCAGTTGGCACCAGGTCGACGAGGAGCTGCACCAGCACTTCAACGACGTGATCGCCCCGATGGGCGGGTTCCTCAACGGCCGGGTCAGCTACGAGCTGATGGCCGCCTACTGGCCGACCGCCGACCAGGACCCGACGGCCAGCGGCCCGGAGCGCGAGTTCGCCGGCATCTGGCGGGACATGCCGAAGGTCGTCTACTCGCGCACTCTCGACCACGTCGACTGGAACGCCACCATCGCCCGCGAGGTCGACGTCGAGCAGGTCCGCAAGCTCACCTCCCAACCGGGCGGCGACCTGGCGCTCGGCGGTGCCGACCTGGCCGCGACGTTCGCCCGGCACGACCTGATCGACGAGTACCGGATCTACGTCCACCCGGTGCTTGTCGGTCGGGGCCGCCGGCTCTTCCCCGACGCCGAGACTCCGACCGGTCTGCGACTTGTGGAGAGCCGGGTCTTCGGCAACGGCGTGGTCCTGCTCCGCCACGAGCGGGCCCGCTGACCGCAGCGGCTTGAGTCTCCACCGGGGGGAGACACGAGGGTGGGGGCATGAGCGGGCAGACGTTCCACACGATCGGCGAGCTGGCCCGGCGGACCGGCCTGAGCGTCAAGACCATCAGGTACTACGCCGACAGCGGGATCGTGCCACCGACGGACCGGAGCCCGGCCGGCTACCGACGGTACGGCCCGGCCGCCGTGGCCCGGTTGGAGCTGGTCCGGACGCTGCGTGACCTCGGCGTTGACCTGGCCACCATCCGGCGGGTGGTGAACCACGAGGTGCCCCTGCACGAGGTGGCTGCCGCGCACGCCGAGGCGTTGGCCGTGCAGATCAGGGTGCTGCGGCTACGCCAGGCGGTGCTCACCGTCGCGGCGCGGCGCGGGTCGGGCCCGGCCGAGGTCGACGAGCTGCACCGGCTGGCGCAGCTCACCGGCCGCGAGCGGGTGCAGTTGGTGGCCGGCTTCCTGGGCAGCGTCTTCGCCGGCCTCGGCGACCAGCCCGCGTACCCGGGTGTGATCGTCTCGATGACACCTGAGCTTCCCGACGACCCGAGCACGGAGCAGGTCGAGGCATGGTTGGAGCTGGCCGAGCTGTGCCGGGACCCGGAGTTCCTGGTCCGGATGCGGCACCTGGCACGGCAGCACGCCGCCGACCACGACGTGCCGGGGCTGCCCCGCCCGGACGCCGTCGCGGTGGTCCGGGACGCGGTGGCGCCCGCCCTCGCGGCTGGCCTCGACCCGGCCACCCCGGACGCCGATCCGGTGGTCGCGGCCGTCACCGGCCGGTACGCGAGCCTGCACGGTCACCCGGACGACGCCGCCCTGCGTCAGCGGTTGCTCGACCGGCTGGTGCCGGCGAACGACCCCCGCCGGGACCGCTACCTGGACCTGTTGGCGGTGCTCAACGGCTGGTCGACAGGCGAGGCGACGGCGCCCGCGGTGGACTGGTTCATCCAGGCCCTGCGCGCCCGGATGCCCGAGCCGGCCCGTTGAGCTGACCCGGCCGGCTGGGCGGCGTGGCCGCCGATCGGCTGGGCGGTGTCAGCCGAACCAGGTCATCGTCTGGCCGTGGCCTCTGGTCCAGGCCAGCGGCTTGCCGTCGAGGGCGAGAACGTTGTGCAGCGCGTCGTCCGGCGGGTCCGGCAGCCCGTCGTACCGGAGCACCTCCGGCCCCTCGCTCGCGACCCAGTGCCCCGGCAGCTCGCGGACCAGCCGGACGAACGCGTCCCGGCGCGGCTGCGGCACCTGATAGAGCACGGAGGTGTGGAAGACCACGAGCGTCGCGTCGGCCGGAGGCCGCGCGGCAAGCGCCGGCAGGTCGTCCACCAGATCGCCGCGGACCAGCAGCGGCGGGTCGGCGGCGGCGACCGCCGCCGCAGACCGCAGCCGGGCCCGCCGGTGGGCGTGTTCCGGCCAGATCAGGGCGTCCAACCAGGACACGTCGCCGGGGTCGGTCACGTCGAGCGGGTTGAGGTCCAGGCCACCCCGCCACACCACCTCGGGTACGCGTGTCGGCGGCACCAACCCGTCGGCCACGCAGTCGAGGACCGGCTCACCGGAGCCCAGCCGATGATCGCCGTAGCGGTACGCGTACCGGTCGGGGTAGAGGCACAGCCCGGCCGACGCCCCGACCTCCAGCAGGGCGAGGGGCTGCGGCAACGCGGCGAGCAGCGGCAACAGGATCGCGCACCGGCCCGCCTCGTTCGTCTGGGTGGCCCGGGCGCGCAACTCCGCCTCGACGGCGGGCCAGTGCGTCACCACGAAGTCGTGGAAGGCGACCGGGTCGTCGACCGGGCCACCGAGCCAGCGGACGACGCCGAACAGCAGGTTCGGTTGTCGCTTGGCCGGCGGCACCCCGTCGAGCAGGGCGAGGAGGTCGTCGTCGCGGGCGACGGCCTGTGCCAGGCGCTCGTACGTGGGCGACACCCCGCGCGCCTCGCGGCTGCCGAACGTGGTGTACGCCTCAGCGGTCGTCATGCCCTCATCGTCGCAGCCCGTTCCTCGGTCGTTCAGCCCCCATTCCCGTGCGCCGACTCACCCGCCTTCTAGAGTGCTGCGTCGGCCGAACCACTGAGCAGCAGCTCAACAGGCCTGCGCAACGAGGAGGAACGTGTCGTGCGGGGTACGAATGTCCGGGTACTGATCGTCGGTGGTGGTGTCGCCGGACTGGCGACGGTGGCCGCGCTACGCGGGTGGGGCGCGACGGTCGACGTGGTCGAGCGGGCACCCGGGCCGACCGACTCCGGCACCGGCATCTACCTCACCGGCAACGCCACCCGGATGCTCGACGTCCTCGGCCTGCGGGAGCCGGTCGCCGACGTCGCAGTGGAGATCACCCGGCAGCGCAGCGCCAACCAGCGCGGGCGTCGTCTCTTCGACATCGACGTGGCCGCGCTGTGGCGGGGCGTCGGACCGTGCGTGTCGTCGCCCCGCGCACACCTGCACCGGGCACTGCTCGACGGCGTCGGCGACGCCCCGATCCGCTGGGGCCGCCAGCCGGTCGCACTCGTCCGGGAGGGTGACCGGGTCGCCGTCGAGTTCGACGACACCAGCACCGATCGGTACGACCTGGTGCTCGGCGCGGACGGGGTGAACTCGACGGTCCGCCGGCTCGCCTTCGACGGCCAGGCCGCCCGCGACCTCGGGCAGTACGCGTACCGGTGGGTCGCTCCCCGCATCGACGACGAGCCGTTCTGGTCGGTGCAGTTGGGGCGCGGGAGGCAGTTCCTGACCATCCCGATCAGCGCCGAGCAGACGTACTGCTACTACAACGACGGCCCGGTGGCCGACCGGCCCGGCTGGCGCGACGAGTTGGCCGCCACGTTCACCGAGCCGGCCTCCACCATGGTCAAGGCCCTCGACCACGACGACAGCACCCTGCACGCCGGGCCGAACCAGGAGGTCGTGCTCGACTCCTGGTCCCGGGGGCCGGTGCTGCTGATCGGCGACGCCGCCCACGCCACCTCACCGAACATGGCCCAGGGCGCGGCGATGGCCCTGGAGGACGCGGTCGTGCTCGCGTCGTCGTTGGCCAGCGCCGACACCCTCACCGACGCCGTGCGTTCCTTCGAGGCACGACGTCGCCCGCGTACGGACTGGGTGCTCGGCCAGACCCACCGCCGGGACAAGGCCACCGGGCTGCCGCCCGCGCTGCGCGACGCGGTGATGCGTCGCCTCGGCGAGCAGATGTTCCGCTCGAACTACGGCCCGCTGTTCGCCAAGCCCTGACCGGCTCGCTCACGGCTGCTGGCCCGGCCGGTCGACGATGGCGACCCGCAGGAGCGCGACAGCCGACTCCAGTGACTCCCTGCCGTTGCGAATCACGGAGCTGCGGGTGCCGAGGTAGACGTGGGAGTCCCGATCGAAGATGAGGTCCACGTTGCCACCGATCACACCGGGCATCCGGATCGCCACCCCGTGCCGGCCGGCGGCGTCCACCACGTCGCCGGAGATGACTGTCGCTCCAGGCTCCCGGGCCAGCACTTCGTACAGCGCCGCGAGCGCGCGGGGCGGCACGTAGCCGTCGAGCATCGACCGCGCGGTGGTGTACGCCATGCTCTCGTCCCCGTAGACGGCCTCTTCGTCGGCTCCCTCGGGGAGGTGCAGGTCGACCGGGTGCTCCCGGAGGTAGCGGAGCAGCTCGTCCGGGTCGGTGGGCAGCCCACCGTGGTACGCCGGCGGCTGGAATGCGTCGAGTTCCTTCTCGGGGTCGCCGGGATCGCCCATGCGGAGCACCCTCCGCTCACTCCACCCGTTCGGATCGGCCTCCGGTCGGTACCGTCCCTGCGTGTACGCGACCCCACCGGCCGAGTGCCACAGTTGGTTCCGGATGGTCCGGTACGGACCGCTGTCCGGCAGGTCACGGACCGTCGCCAGGGATTCTGTGAAGACGTACTGGTCGGGGCGGGCGGTGAGTTCCGGCTGCTGCCGGGCCGCGTCGGCGGCCAGGTGGAAGATCTCCGACGCGCTGGCCGTGGGCGGCGGCTGGTGGCCGAGCCGCATGGTCTGGACCGCAAGCGCACCGGCGGTCACCGTCACCGCCAGCCCGAACGCTCCGGCGAGGCGCCAACCGCGCAGGAACCGGCTACGGCGTCCGGCGGGTCGGGCCGCCGACGCCACCTCGGCCCGTTGGGCCACGTGTGCCGTCAGATCCCGGAGAAGCTGCTCCTCGAAACCCTGCGGCGATCGTTCGGTCTCGTTCATCGTCATCTCCGTCTCATCAGGCGAGGGTGGTGACCGGGCGGGCGAGCACCGCGCGGACGACGCGGCGGGCACGGTGCAGGCGGACCCGGGCGGCGACCGGTGACACCCCGAGCACGGTGGCCGCCTCCGCGACGGTGAGGCCGTCCACGGCGACGAGTTCGACGAGTGTGCGGGTGCCCTCGGGCAGCTCGCTCAACGCCCGGTAGGTGCGGCGGGCCACCGACTCGGCGTCGATCCGCTCCTCGATGCGGGCGATGTCATCGGGCCCGAGGTCGCGTCGTCCGGCCAGCCGGCCGGTCACCCGCAGCCGTTGGGCCGCCCGACGCCGCTCGTCGCCGATGACGTTGCGGGCCACCCCGTACAACCAGCCGATCTGGCTCCCCCGGTCCGGCCGGTAGCCGGCCGCCGACTCGATCACCGCCAGGAACACGTCGGCGGTGAGGTCGGCGGCGAGGTGCGGGTCGTCGACCCGTCGCGCCACGAACCGGCCCACCGCCTCCAGGTGCCGCCGGTAGAAGACCTCGAAGGCCGCCGGATCCGCGCCGATGCCGGAGATGTCGTCGTCGGCTGGGCTGGGCTCATTCACAGGCGGTCCTCTCTCGTGCCGTCACAACCCTTCTTCGTAGAGCGGAGCACGGGTGTTACCGGACCGCCGGCCCGTAGGGTGACGCCGTGATCACCTGCGTCGTGCACTACACCATCGATCCCGCGCAGATCGGGGCGTTCGAGGACTTCGCCCGAGCATGGATGCGGCTGGTGGCCGAGCACGGTGGCGTGCACCACGGCTACTTCCTGCCCGCCGAGGGCGCCAGCGACAAGGCCGAGGCGCTGTTCAGCTTCGAGAGCCTGGCAGCGTACGAGCGTTACCGCGCCCGGTTCGGCAGTGACCCGGAGTTTCTCGCGGCGGACCGCATCCGCGACGACTCGGGTTGTGTCGTGCGGTACGAGCGGACTTTCATGCGCCCGCTGCTGCCAGCGGGTTGAGCCCCGAACTCCGTCGGCGGCACCTCCCCCGGTGCCGGACCCGCCGGCGCGACTGGGCAACCGCCCTGGTGATGCGGCATCATCGAACCACCGGCGACTGGCGGCACGGGGATGGTGGAACCATCGGGGAGCCTCTCGCGGGCGTCGACCGCCTGGGCGCCTGCGTCGAGGAGCCGCCATGACCACGACCAACGAATCCACCGAGCAGCGCACCCCGTCGGGCGCGGCCCGACTCCTGCCGGGTGCACCAGTCGCCGAAGCCGTCCTGGCCGAGACCGCCGCCGCAGCCGAGCACCTGCGCGGTCGCGGGATCATCCCGAGCCTCGCCACCATCCTGGTCGGCGACGACGACGCCAGCGCCGGTTACATCGCGATCAAGCAGCGGCAGGCCGCCGCGCTCGGGTTCGCCTCCCCGCACGTACACCTGCCTGCCACCGCCACCCAGGCCGAGCTGCACGAGGCCATCGCCCGGTTCAACAGCGACCCGGCCGTGCACGGGTTGCTCGTGCAGTACCCCGTGCCGGGGCACCTGGACTACGACGCGGCGCTGCAGACCATCGACCCGGACAAGGACGTCGACGGCATGCACCCACTGAACATGGGGCGTCTCGCCGTCGGCCTGCCCGGCCCACTGCCGTGCACCCCGGCAGGCATCGAAGCGCTCCTGGCGTACTACGAGATCCCCGTCGCCGGTCGTGAGGTCGTCATCCTCGGTCGAGGTGCCACCCTTGGCCGCCCTCTGGCAATGCTGCTCGCCCAGAAGCGCCCGACCGCCAACGCCGCCGTCACCGTCGTCCACACCGGGGTGCCCGACTGGGCCCGCTACACCCGCCGCGCCGACATCCTCGTCGCCGCCGCCGGCGTACCCGGAATCGTGCAGCCTGAGCACGTCAAACCCGGCGCCGTCGTCATCGGCGCCGGCGTCCGCTACGACGGGCGGCGCCTCCTGCCGGACGTGGACGAAGCGTGCGCCGAGGTAGCGGGCGCCATCACGCCCCGGGTAGGCGGGGTCGGCCCGACCACGGTAGCGATGCTGTTCCGCAACGCAGTCCGCGCCGCCGAGCGGGCAAACCAGTAGCCCGGTTGGGCTTTCCCATGATCAGGTGATGACAAGTAGGTCCCGGGGCCTTCTTTCGACCTATTTCTCATCACTTGATCATGGAATCCGCAGCGTCACGTAGACGGCGCTGCCCCGACCTCCATGAGAG
>NZ_JBSGIV010000106.1:0-14619 GCF_053605225.1 Micromonospora sp. NPDC003944 | reverse complement strand
GAAGTATCGGTCGTGGCTTGACCGTCAGGGGGTCAGCTTTTCGCAGGTGGTGCATGACGTCGAGGCCGCCGGGCCAGCGACAACCAGCCGAGGAACCGACCGTGCATCGCCGCCAGGTCAGGCCACAAACCCAGGGTGTACGCGTCGTCGACCGCCTCCTGCATCGACACGGCCAGGTAGAATGCCAGCGCGATCGAGTGACCGTAGAACTCCGTCACGAGCGCGAGTTGGGCCGGGCCGCACGGCCAGGGCGCGGCGCAGTTGCGGCACAGCCACGCCGGGCGCATCGGCAGGTGTGGGGTCATCCGACCCGCACCGGACGTCGGCGGCGTATGGCCGGCAGGGCCTGCATCCGTACGCCCGCACGCATCACGAACAACTCGCGGTGCGCGACCGCGTCGCCCGCCGCGTTCAGCTGGTAACCCTCAATCCAGACCCAACCGTCGTACGTGTGCCGCTCGGGCAACTCGCGGATGACGCGCACGACGATCGGGCGCAGGAACTGCACGCTCGCCGCGGTGGTCAGGTGGATGACGTCGCCGGCCTTCATCGTCACGGGCTTGCTGTCGGGCACGGTCTTCCCCTTGGTGCCGTTGGGAAGGGGCCGCTCCCGTGAGTGCTCGCCCGTCGGGAGCGGCCCCGCTACGAACGCGACCACTGGATCTCGTGGGCCTGCCGGCCGCGCCGCCTGGTGACACTCTGCTGTGGAGGCCACTACGCTCGGAAGGTGTTCCGGGAGTCCGGGCAGGGGCTGGCAGAACAGGCTCCAGGCGTGTGGCACCCCGGGTAGTCGATCTCCGATGTGAGGAGCGTTGAGTGGCTGACGTGCCGAGTCCCCTGGCGGACTTCATCGTGAGCGAGATCCGCCGCGCTCGTGGAGGGTCCGGGATGACGCAGGAGGCGTTCGGCCGGGCAGCAGGCTTCAGCGCCTCTCACGTCAGCGCCGTGGAAAGCGGTACCCGAGCGTTGACGATGGACTTCATCCGGGGTGCGGACCGCGCCTTCAACAACGACGGGCTGTTCGGACGCCTGGTGACGAAACTCGGCGCGCCGTCGTGGTTCCTGCCGTGGCTGGACGCCGAGCGCGGGGCGCGACAGCTTCGCCTCTTCGAGCCACTACTGATCCCGGGCCTGCTTCAGACCGAGAACTACGCCCACGTCGTGATGCGCCTGAACGACCTCATGTCTGCCACCGAGGTCGACCAACAGGTAGGCGCTCGCATGAGCCGACACAAGATCCTCACCGGCGACAGCCCGCCGCAGGTCGTAGCCGTGCTGGACGAATCCACGCTTCGTCGCGGGGGCGACGAACACGCCGGCATCATGGCCGAGCAGGTCGCCCACCTCATCACCGTCGCCCAACTCCCGCACGTTCACGTCCACGTGATCCCGGCAAGTGCCGGCCTGCACATCGGGCTGTCCGGTCCGTTCGCGCTGGCGCGGGCCGGAGACGGAGCCTGGGTCGGGCACCTCGAAAATCAGCTCGGCGGGATCGTGGTCGACACCGAAGATGGGCTACATACTCTTCATGCGAGGTGGGAGAACGTCAGAAACGAAGCACTCCCACGCCGACAGTCCAACGAGCTGATGAAGGAAGTGCACAGCCATCATGGACCTCACTAACGCCATCTGGCGCAAGTCCCGGCGCAGCGGATCGTCCGGGGGCAACTGCGTCGAGGTCGCCGACAACCTGCCCGGCGTTGTCGGCGTACGGGACAGCAAGGACCCTGCGGGTCCGGCCCTGGCCTTCGGTCCGGCCGCCTGGCGGGCGTTCGTTACCCAGGTCTCTGATCGGCCGTAACCGAAGCCGTACGGAAGCGCGCGTCCGGGCAGGGTAGCGCTCGCGCGTTGACCAAATGTGGACCGCGGGCAGAGCGCTGACCCCATCTGATCACAAGCGCAGGCAACTATTCGTTGCCGGGCAGTGCCGTCGGCCCCCTGCGGCGATCATGCCCGGGCGGCCGGAGCCGAAGACCGAGCCTGAGGAGCCACCAACGACTTAGGGGAATTGGCCGTCGCGGATTGACCGGCAGCCACCTGAGCCTCGCGGCCATGCGTCCGCGCTTAGTGAACGAGGGAACGCCGGCCGTCGGAAGCTGACGGGACGATGGCCGGCTACAAGGTGAAGCGCCGCGCCCCCGCCGACAGCAACACGAAACTACCGCTGAAACCGACTCTGCTGGCTAGCGGCACCAAAACCCCGGCCACCCGACCCAGCTCAGACCATTCGCGCTCCCCCGAGGGAAAGTGCGTAAATTTGAGACGAGGACAAACCGCGGGCGTCAATCTGCAAATTCGAGAAGTTGTGTGACAAGTTCGCTTCACCCACCACTTTGCCTGACATTTGCCGCGCCTGGATCACACCGGACGACGTCGCGGATACTAATACACCAGGCTCCGGAAGCAGCCGCATCTCGGTAATCCCCCTCATGCGGTCATCGCTCCACTTAATCTCTTCCGGCGCATCGAGGCCAAATCCCGTCAGACCTACTGGCCCTTCTTCCTTCCCTCCCCTCATACTGACCACGACTATGCCGTGCCGCTCACTGAGAGCCGCAAATTGTCGTCCTTGAGTCATGTCGAGAGCGGAGACCCCTCTTCGAGCTGACGGAAAATCTTTTAGCCAGAGCAACTCTCCCTCTGGGGAGTACGCCTCCAAGCGCTCCTTATTGTTGACGCGGCCGAGAATCCAGACATGACGCCCGTCGAAGTGTATCGTGCGCTCTGGCTCAATTTCACTCTCAATCTTAGTGATCCGCTCAAAGAAGAGTCCAGACGTGGCCGAATAGTGCATTTCGAAGACGGAGCCGTCTACTGATGCGTGGATAGTCTGATTACGGGATGTGCAATAGTAGGAAAGAAACAGGTCTGGAGGGCGCGTGCCGGATTCTAAGAGGTGCCCCTCTCTGCCGTCGAAGACATCAAGGTAGCGAAATGGCGGGAGTTCGAGGTCGTCAGAAGGGGTGGAGACTGGTGGGGAATCCCGCCACGCAGCTGCCTCTTCGGAGGTTACAGAGAAAGGCAATCGCTGACGTGGAATTACATGATAAACCCGATCTACGCCTCGCACATGGGAATATGAGGTATCCCCCTTCAAGTGAAAGTCTAGAGTCTCGGTCGTGGCGCCCGACGAGACTTGCACAACTCTCATTATTCCGGGTTCAAGAATAGCAACAAGCGTATCGTGACCAACGTACTCAATTTCGGCAATAACTGCTGACTCTTCCCGAATAACCCGCCCAGCACCGAGTCCACCGATGGTCCATTCAAAGATTTCCCCGGTGCCTGTTGCACCAAAAACTCGCTGGCCCTCTTCATCAATGGACAACGAATATGCCGCCCTTTTGCAGGGCCCTAGATCTATCTTCCCAGCAGGATTAACTCCCCGCATGTCGGCGCCCCGCAGAATGCAATCGTAAAAGTCCACAAAACGCAGTTGCGCGTTCGCCAAAGAGGTTCCAGAAAGATCACATTGAGCCGGCGAGTGCCGAGTCGCCACCTGGCGAATGCGTGCACTAGATACTCGGATGCCGGAAAGGTCGACCCCAGCAAGGCTGGATGGATCAATGGCGACGGCAATCTCCATAAGATTACCGCCGGCGACGAAGGAGCTGTCCTCGACGGATCGCGCTTGTTGCAAATAGCTGACGACTTGGCTCGCACTCCCAGGCTTTACCATCGGTAGCAATAAGTCGATTACCGCCGGAGTGACAACTTTGGCCGACGACAGAGTGTCTGCGACTCGCTCGTACGAGTCTGGGGCGAAATCAGAAATTCCTGTTCGGCGCGACGAATCAGTGGTGGAGAAATATTCTGACCAACGATGGGTTTCTAATCCCGTTAATTCAGAGCCGGACGAGGGGCGCAGGAGGCTCATAAAATCGGGCGCAAGTATGCCGAGCTGAGCGGCGATCTTGAATGCTACGAAAAACTCGATCAGGGACCGGTGCGCAGGCGTATAGTCGCCGTCATTGTTTCGAATAAGCATAGTCTGACCAAGCATGTCGTAATGCCAGTGGTCGAGGTCCTTCTCTTCCTGCACTGCGGGACCAAACCAGGTCCGGATGCGCTCTGGGAATCCTCGATAATTCAGACTCATGGAATCTGTCGATAGCATCTCGTAAGAAACTTCCGCGAGAAAGAAGAGTTTGTCTGCCATGGACGTAAACGTTCTTGACTCACTTATATCACGCGCCATTTTTCTTCTGACCGCGTAAAGATATACACGCGCCATATCCACGGCCGATCCGCCGGAAATTTCGGGAAGCGCATCTATCACGAGTTCCGACATAATTGGCCGACGCATGAGGTCAAGCAGTGTCTGGTTGGCCATCACAAGACCAACTGTCTTGAGGTCTGTGAGGGAACTCAACATCAGCCGGACCTGTGCATCGGTTAGGCCTTGAATCTCGATGACCTCAAATTGGGGGGGCTCGCCAGTTAAGGCAGATGTTGATGCTTTCAATTGAGCCCCGAGGACCGCGCGCCCCTCACGCGCCTCAGGAAAATGTTCGGTTCTGCAGGTTAACAGAACCTTTGCACCTGGCACTGCCGCCCGCGCTAGCTCCCAAAAGTTATTGATCATGGCCTGGCGGTCAATGCGTGCGGCCATTTCGTCGAAACCGTCGAAGATCAGTAGCAATCGACCCATGCGGTTGAGTTGTTCGAACACTTTGTAGCTGGAAAGTTGTACCTGATGGCGCCTGAAAAAGAACTCCGAGAACAGTGATTCGACGCTGACCGCCTTGGCGTAATCCCGTAGTGGAATAATCAGCGGTAGGCGCGGTCGCGGTAAGCCTCTTGCGCAGGCGTCGATGTATTTTCTCGATAGGAGCCACGCGTAATGCATCGTGAACCAGGTTTTGCCGGTGCCAAATTCACCGAGCACGGACAGGTGGTCCTTCGATGGATCGGTCAGCCAAGTGTCTACGTAGCCATCGAGGCCACCTTTGTCCCAAGGGTACACACTACTTCCTACCGGCTTAGTACTCTTGCCCGTAAACTCCTGCTTAAACGCTCCCAGTGGCACGTACCGGTCAGAGATCCCCTTTTCTTGCACTACGCCATCAAGCCAGGACAGGTATGGGCCGAAGTCGACATCCTGGTCGATCAACTCGTCAAATGTGTAGCAACTAATCAGAAGTCGTGAATCCTCGGCACGCGATCTGGCAACATCACTTACTCTTCGCGGCGCAACAACCCACCCTTCATCGGCATTCTCGCCCAGCACTGTTGCCTCGAGCAACTCGACATCACTGTGCCTGGCCTCGCCGGAAACCCCTAGGACGACTATGCGGTCATAACGCCGCCGGGCGGGTACATTTATTACTAGAAGGAATCCCGGACGATCAACATTGGACTCTCTTTCAATTGTATAACCGATAGCGTCGAACCATGCTTTTGCGTCCGTAGCTAGACGACTGACGCTCTCTTCCTCTTCATGATCGATTGTCGCTTGCGAAATAGTACGGATTTCATCAAGCGTTGGAACCGAGTTCAAGGTTTCGCGGAGGTCAGCTAATTGGGTATGCATGTCCGCCTGGAACCTTTGCAAGCCGACATCTTGTCGCGTCTCTACCGCTGTCCTCGTGCGATCGACAAGCAAGTTGAAGGTCGCCGTGAAGGCTGCAAATTCTCTACGTAGGTCATAGTCCATCTTGCCCAAGGCGCTTGTTTCGTTATTCCATTCAATAATGCCTTCTGCTTCTCGCTCTAAATAACGAGGATCACCTGACTCGAAGGATCTCCTGAATGCCTCTTTGATGTATTCGTTCTGAAAGAATTTGAGAACGGGTTCGGGTCCGCCGTAGCAGTGCTCTACGAGGGCGTAGGTGTAGACACCATCAAAGTCGGTTGGGGGCACTCGAGGGTTGAGACCTACTCGTTTTAGTGCAAGCTGGACCTGCTCCTGGCGTTTGATCATATTTAGGATGGGTTTGCCTGCAGCGCTAACAAGAATCTTCACAACCGGGCTTAACTCGATGGACACTAGCGTCATCTCCCCACCACCCGTGAACACAGGAACCCTCATCCTGCCCACAACTACATGGCTCACGCTCGTCATACATGCGATATTGACAGTGCGCATCCCTGCCTGGTATAGCCACCAGTCGCTAGCCATGATATTTTGCACGAACCCTCACGATCATAGTGTCCGGCCTGCGGACCTGCTGCGGCCGATCCGTGAACGGATGAATTTCCTGCACGAAGGATGGCGAAGTGGCGAGGTGACGGCGAACCGCTCGGCTTCACTCGTGCCAGTGCCGCGGCAGGTACGGTGGCGTGCGGCGATTGAGAGGACTAATGGTTCAACGTGCTCTAGCAACAGCAACCCATGTCATAGAGGATTGGCAACTTTTTGCTTAGCGTTGTGGGGCGTCGCTGATGGCTGCCGATAGCACGGTGATGGCGACGACATGATTAGGCCAGTCGCTGGCCGTCCGGCGCGGATGTTAGATCGCGCTGTCGAGGGGGTCGGTCGCCACCACCCGATCAGAGCCTCGGTCTTCTCTTTGCCGGTCACTGCCAGCACGCTGCGCTGGACATAGGCGCAGCGACGGCAGTTTCACGCTCACGGCGAGTATCGGCGCGATCATCCCCGTACTACCAGTTGAGGCATCGTTGTCTCACAACGGCAGCCATATGCTTGATCTATCTACCAGGCGGTCTGAGTAGCAGAGTTGCAGCCACGCCCGCCGCTCAGAGATCTCTTCCGGGAAAGACAAGGGTGCTCGGTCTACGCATCCCCCTTACGTCCATGGCTGTGATCGGCGTATCGGTCAGGGGCCGTGGTGCACCGCCAGCGCTAACCGGGTCACAACCAACTCAACCGGTACTGCCGGCCTCCAGTTCAAACTCCATCCAACGGCAGCTGGTGGGCGACGGACGAGTCGACCTGTACGCCGGATTCTGTGCGCGGCGCGTACCCCGAGGGGTTTGCGCCGGCGGCGGCCATCCATCTCGGCCTGCCGTTGCCGGCAGGCTCCAGCGGCCTACCCGCAGACATCGGGCGGGCAGCCCTCAAGCGTCTGCGCCGGGTCGTCATCTTGCGGTGACGCCCTTGCTTGGCCTTGCTCCGGGTGGGGTTTACCGAGCCACCCCGGTCACCCGGGGTGCTGGTGGGCTCTTACCCCACCGTTTCACCCTTACCGTCCCCGTTGGGGTCGGCGGTCTGTTTTCTGTGGCACTGTCCCGCGGGTCGCCCCGGGTTGCCGTTAACAACCACCCTGCCCTGTGGAGTCCGGACGTTCCTCGGCGGCGGGCCGAAGCCCGCCGACGCGGCCGCCCGGTCGACTCGTCCGTCGCGCTCCCATCCTAACGACGCCTCCGGCACGCCTATTGCCGCCCCGCAGGTGGGTGCCCGCGCAGACCTGCCCCGCAGTCGGGCCTTCGACAGACCGGCCCGCAGGGCAGTGCCTCGTGGAGACGGGCATCGGGTAGCGAGCGGTCAGTTCACGCTGATGGTCACGACACCGGTTCCGGCGTACGCCTTCGGCAACTCGGTGAGGACCGGACGCCCGGTGGGCCACTCGGCGTCGGGACGTCCCAGCGCGGCGGCATGGGCTAGCTGCCAGTCCAGACCTTGACGGAGCAGACGCCCCACCAGCAGAGCTGTCGCATAGCCCAGCTCGACGACCTCCAGCGCTGGTAGGGCACCGATGTGCTCTCCCAGAGCCGGACGGCCGGAGGTGGCTGCGGTAAGGCAGAGTGCCGGCACATGGACGTGCCGCCCCGCACCCCTGTGCGCGGTGACCACGAGCCCGGAGAGCGCCGGGTTGCCGGCACCGAGCGCGAGCAGCGCCGTGTGGTCGGGGATGACCGCGGCCTCGTTCACGCCGCCCGCCGGCCATCTTCGGCCAGAGATTCCGGGACGTTGCCAGCCTCGACGGCCGCCCAGATGTCCTCGCCCCGGGTGAGGTCGTCGGCGCTGAGGTCGGAAGCGATGTTGAGCCGGACGTACTGCTCTGCGCGCGCCGCGCGGTCGCGCAGTTCGTCGGCGGTGAGTGCCGTCTGGCTGAGCTGGGCGACGAGGTCCCGCATCGTCGTTCCGCGTTCGCTCGCCAGGAGCGCCAAGCGGTCGCGTACCTCGGTGTCGACTTTGATGGTGGTATCCGCGACCGGAGTATGCGACCGGTATACCGCCACCCTGTTCCGCCTCGCCGGCCAGCTCACGACGGGTTCGGCGCGCGTACTAGCCTCGTGGGGCTATGGATCTCTCCCACGCCGCGCTGCTGCTCGCCGCCGGTCTCGCCGCTGGCACCGTCAACGCGGTGGCCGGTGGTGGATCGTTGATCACCTTTCCGGCGATGATCGCGGTCGGGTTGCCTCCGGTGCCGGCGAACGTCAGCAACTCCGTCGCCGTCTTCCCTGGTTATGTGGCAAGCGTGGCGGGCAGCCGGCAGGATCTGCCGCGTCCCCGCGCGCTGGCCACGCTGGTGCCCACCACAATCGTGGGCACGATTCTCGGGGCGTTGCTGCTGTTGGCCACTCCGGCCCGCGCGTTCGAGCTGGTCGTACCCTTTCTGGTCCTCGGCGCGACGGCGGTCCTGGCCTTCCAGGACCCGCTGCGCCGGCTTGTCGGCCACCCGCGGGACATGTCGCCACGCCAGCGGACGGTCGCGGTGCAGACGATGGTCGCGCTCGGTGCGGTGTACGGCGGGTACTTCGGTGCGGCCCTCGGGGTGATGCTGGTGGCCGGGCTGGCCCTGGTGTTGGACGCGACCCTGGCCCGGGTGAGCGCGATCAAGAACCTGCTCTCCGCGGTGGTGGGGTGCACGACGCTCGTGGTGTTCGCCCTGTTCGGCCCGTTGAACTGGGCGGCGGTCGCGGTGGTCGCGCCCGCCACCCTGATTGGTGGGTACGCGGGCGCGCGGCTCGTCCGTCGGCTGCCGTCGGTGGTGCTCAAGACGGTGATCGTCGTGTTCGGTACGACGATCGGCCTCTACCTGCTCTGGCGCGCTCTGAACTGACACCGCGCGCCCGCCCGCGCCAGCGCACCCTCCCAAGATCCGCGCAACGTCAGGGAAACTGCTGCCTCAACCGGCGGCGAGGCAGCAGTTTCCCCGAAAGTGCGCGGATCGTGAAGACGGGCCGACGGGTCAGTAGGTCTCGCCGACGGGCTCGTGTTCGGCGTCGGCGGCGGCGCGGTTCCAGCGGGACCAGAGCACCCGTTCGCCGTAGCCGGCGGCCATCACGTGCGCGAAGGCCAGGTAGACGAGCACGCCGACGGCGAGCACCCCGAAACCGACCCAGAACGGCAGTGCCAGGGACTGCTCGGCGAGCTTGCCGGAGATGATCGGTGCCGGTGCGGCGGCGCCCCAGCGGACCAGGTTGAACGCGCCGGTGGCGACGCGCCGGTCGCTGGAGCCGAGGCCGAGCGCCAGGTCGGTGAGGTTGGCGTTGGCCAGCCCCATGCAGAGTCCGGCGAGCACCAGCACCACGAGCGCCTCGGCGGTGCTGCTGGAGGTGGCGAAGAGGACCATGCAGACCAGCAGCCCGGCGATGGCCACGCCGACGGTCTGCACCGCGCCGATGCGGTGGGCCAGCCGGTGACCGATCACCAGGATGCCGGTGGCCAGGCCGAGACCCCAGCCGGTGAACGCGAGCCCCAGCGGGATGATGTCCAGTTTGAGGAAGAGCGGCGTGTAGCCGAGCACCACGAAGAACACGAAGTTGTACGCGGCGGTCACCGCGCACAGGGCGATGAAGGCCGGGCGGCGGTAGGTGGCGAAGATCTGGCCGACGCGTACCGGGGCCTGCCGGTTTGTGGGCTCGCGGAGTTTGCGGGAGGCCACGCCGAGGGCGAGGACCATGAAGACGCCGCAGACGAAGAACGGCAGCCGCCAACTGACCTCGCCGAGCAGGCCGCCGATCAGTGGTCCGACGGCGAAGCCGAGGCCGAGGGCTGTCTCGAAGAGGCCCACCACCCATTCCCGGTCGACGGCCAGGTTGACGAGCACCACCATGGCGGTGGCGAAGAACATCGCGTTGCCCAGCCCCCAGACGCCGCGCAGCACGGAGAGCTGCACGATGTTGTCGCTGAACGAGGCGAGGATGGCGGCGAGGCCGACCACGGAGACGCCGGTGATGAGCACCGGCTTGAAGCCGAACCGGCCGCTGGCGAGCGTCGCCGGGATCATCCCAAGGGCCATGACCGCGATGTACGCGGTGAACAGCAGCTCGACCTGCCACGCGGTGACGCCGATCGCCTCGCCGATGGCGGGCAGGATCGGGTCGACGACGGCGATGCCGGCGATGGCGAGGAAGGCCACGAGCGTGGTGGCGTAGATGGCACTGCGGTTCGGTTCGGAACGCCGATCCACTCCGACTCCTCAGATAGCTGTATCGTACAGGCACTTATTCTGTATCATACAGCTATGAGCGACGACCATGACGAGAGCACCCTGGGCCGCATCGAGACCGAGGTGGCCCTTCTGATGCGCTTCGGCGAGGCCACCCGGCGGGCCACCGGCACCGCCGAGCACCGGGTGCTGGACCGGGCGGCGTACGTCATCCTGCGCCACCTGGCCGACGCCGGCCCGCAGAACGTCTCCGCGCTCGCCGCCCGCCTCAACCTGGACGGCTCGACGGTCACCCGGCAGGTGTCCGCGCTTCAACGCGACGGCCTGATCACCCGTACCCCCGACCCGTCCGACGGCCGCGGCACGGTCATCTCCCCCACCTCGGCTGGTCTCCAGCGGATGGCCGCCGTGCAGGCCGCCCGCACCCGGCTCTACGGCGACATGCTCGCCGACTGGAGCAGCGAGGACCGGGACACTCTTGCGGCGCTGCTGGGTCGCCTCAACCAGGCCCTGGTCAACCGCAACCGTCGCCACTGACCACGCCCGGTGGTCCATCGGCGGGGCGTCAGGAGAACGTTCGCCGCGCCCAGGCGCGGAAGTCGGTGGTCGGCAGGCCGAGGGCGCGGGTCGTCTCCGGACGGGCGGGGCTTCCGATCTCGTTGATCCGCTCGACCGCGTTGACCATGGCGGGCAGCAGGCCGCGCTCGACGGCCTCCTGCGGGGTGAGCACGGGCGCGGTGATCGCCCGGCCGGTGACCTCGCTCAGGATGGCCGCGACCTCGGTCATGGTGAGCAGGTCGCCGGCGAGTTCGACGTCCAGGCCGTCGAGCTTCCCAGGGTTCGTGAACGCGGTCGCCGCGGCTTCGCCGATGTCGTCGACGGCGATCCACGGTATGCGCGTGTCTTCGGCGAAGCCGGTGATGATCGTGCCGCTGGACCAGTCGCCGAAGAGGAAGGACCAGCCGACCAGGTTCTCCATGAAGGTCGAGGGCTTCAGGACCGTCCAGTGCGCGAAGCCACCCGAGCGCACCAGCTCGTCGATTGCCGCCTTGCTCTCCCAGTAGTGCCTGTCCCACCGGCCCTCGGCCCAGCCGGGCTGGCTGCGGTGGAAGTCGCCGGCACCCGAGACGCTGCTGTGCACGACGTGCGTCACGCCGGCCCGGCGCGCCGCCTCGACGACGTTGCGGCCGCGGGTCACCTCGGCGTCGCCCTGCATGTTCGTCACATCGGGATACGGGATCGAGAAGAGGCCGTCCATCCCGTCCGCCGCGGCGAGCAGCGAGTCGGCGTCGTCCAGGTTGCCAGTGACCAGTTCGGCGCCCCGCTCCCGCAGAGCCTTGGCGCCGTCGGTGCCGGGATCGCGGACCAGGGCACGGACCGGGACGCCACGGTCGAGCAGCGCTCGGGCCGTTGCCCCGCCCTGCTTGCCCGTCGCGCCGATGACGAGAACAGCCACGATGCCTCCTGAGAAACAAGTGGGGTGGCACCCCACTTTCCGTCGGCTACGATACGGGGGACCACCCCACTTCTG
This sequence comes from Micromonospora sp. NPDC003944, assembly GCF_053605225.1. Classification (NCBI taxonomy): domain Bacteria; kingdom Bacillati; phylum Actinomycetota; class Actinomycetes; order Micromonosporales; family Micromonosporaceae; genus Micromonospora; species Micromonospora sp. NPDC003944. Next base: position 2,787 of record NZ_JBSGIV010000106.1, on the reverse strand, counting down.
CAAGGCAGGCCATGAGAGCGGACGCGCAGCGCAACTACGACCTCATCGTCGCGGCGGCGTCCGAGGCGATCGCCCGCGACGGCGCGTACGCCTCGCTGGAGGAGATCGCCCGATCCGCCGGCGTCGGTTCGGCGACCCTGCACCGGCGCTTCCCCACCCGGTGGTCGCTGCTCCAGGCGGTCTTCGGCGGCTGTGTCCGCAACCTGGCAGCGCGCGCCGGAGACCTGCTCGACGCGCCGGACGCGCTCGACGCGCTGACGACCTGGCTGCACGAGGTGACCGCGTACGCCACGACGACCCGCGGCCTCGCGGACTCGCTCCTGAACGAGCCCGCTCAGGAGTCCGAGACCTGCGGCGCGACGCTCGTCGCCGCCGGTGAACCACTGCTACGCCGAGCCGTCGACGAGGGTTCGGTACGGCCCGACATCTCCATGGCCGACCTGATGATCCTCGCCAACGGCATCTCACTCGCGGCACAACCGGTGGGCGCGGCCAAGGCGGAACAACTGCTGACCCTCGCCCTTCAAGGAATCGGCCGCGAGTCGGTCCACAAGGGCCCGTGAAGCCCCGGCTTCGTCGATCATGGAGTTGTGGTGGGGGACGACTGCCGTGAACAGCCATCAACCAGGCACCACAACTCCATGATCGACGCGGAAACCGACGCGAAGACCCGCGCGGCGCGGGCCCGGGGTCAGGCGACCGGCTCGCGGGTTGGGTCGGCGTCGCGCTCGGCGCCCGGGGTGACGCGGGGGTCGCCCTCGTCGGCGAAGTAGTCGTCCGGCTCGGTGCCGTCGACTCCGTCGTCCGCCTTCGCGGCCCGCAGCGCCAGCGTCACCAGGGCCGCCACGGCCAGGTTGACCGCCACCGCCACGATGCCGACGTAGATCGTCTTGGTGGTGTCGAACCCGAACTCCGACAGCGGGAACGCCGAGCCGCCGAAGTGCTTCCGGGTCGGGCTGGCCACCTGGTAGAGCATCCACATGCCCAACCCCATGCCGGCCGCCCAGCCGACGATCAGGCCGGTGCGGTGGAACCAGCGGGTGTAGAGGCCCAGCGCGACCGCCGGCAGCGTCTGCAGGATGATCACGCCACCGATCAGCTGGAGGTCGATGGAGAACTGCGGGTCGAGGAAGACGATGCAGGCCACCGCGCCGACCTTCACCACCAGTGAGGTGATCTTCGAGACGTTCGCCTCCTGGGCCGGGGAGGCATCCCGCTTCAGGTACTCCTTGTAGATGTTGCGGGTGAACAGGTTCGCCGCCGCGATCGACATGATCGCCGCGGGCACCAGCGCGCCGATACCGATCGCCGCGTACGCGACACCGGCGAACCAGTCCGGGAACTGCTGGTCGAACAGCAGCGGCACGACGGTGTTGCTGTCCACCGTGCCCTCCTTGGCGCCGGGCAGCGGTTTCACGCCGGCCGCGATGGCCATGTAGCCGAGCAGCGCGATCAGACCGAGCAGCAGGCTGTACGCGGGCAGCGCCGACATGTTCCGCTTGATCACGTCACGGTTCCGGCTGGCCAGCACTCCGGTGATGCTGTGCGGGTAGAGGAACAGCGCCAGGGCCGAGCCGAACGCCAGGGTGACGTACTGGAGCTGGTTGTTGCCGTTGAGCAGGATGCCGTCGTTCGGGTTGGGCGAGGCGTCGAACTTCGCGTCGGCGGCGGCGAAGATGTCACCCCAGCCGCCGAGCTTGTACGGCAGGTAGACGACCGCCACCAGGATCACGATGTAGATCAGGCTGTCCTTGACGAACGCGATCAGCGCCGGCGCGCGCAGCCCCGACTGGTACGTGTAGGCGGCCAGGATGGCGAACGCGATGATGATCGGCAGGTGCCGCGCCAGCGCGTTGTCGCCGGTGACGCCCATCGTCTTGAGCACGGCCTCGATGCCGACCAGCTGCAACGCGATGTACGGCATGGTGGCCACGATGCCGGTGATGGCGATCAGCAGCGCCAGCACCGGCGAGTCGAAGCGCTTGCGGACGAAGTCGGCCGGGGTGACGAGGCCGTGCCGGTGCGACACCGACCAGAGCCGCACCAGCACCAGGAAGACCAGCGGGTAGATGACGATGGTGTACGGCACGGCGAAGAACCCGGCCGCACCGGCACCGAACATCAACGCCGGCACCGCCACGAAGGTATACGCGGTGTAGAGGTCACCGCCGACCAGGAACCAGGTGATCCAGCCGCCGAAGCTGCGCCCGCCCAGCCCCCACTCGTCCAGGTGCGCCATGTCCTTCGGCGCCCGCCACCGCGCGGCCACGAAGCCCATCACGCTGACCAGGAGGAACAGCAGCGAGAAGACGATGATCTCGGTGAGATGGTCACGCCACATCAGGAGTCACCCCGCTTCTTCGTCATCTGGTAGACCAGCGTGGTGGTGCCGACGCCGAGCAGGATGAAGGCCAGTTGCAACCAGTAGAAGCGTGGGAAGCCGAAGACCCGAGGCGAGTCGCCATTGAAGAACGCCGGGATCAGCGGCACCACGATGGGGATGAAGAGCAACCAGTTCCAGGGGCTGTGGTCCTTAGCCCTGGTCGGCGCCGCGCGTGGCGCCTCCGGTTCGGGTGCAGCCATCTGACACACCTCCGGGAGTCGTGGATCTCGATGCAACGGCCGGAGGCTACGACTCTGTGATGGCCGTCACGCGACCCGTTCGGAGGGCGCTGCGCCGAACGGCCGGTGGCCTGCGCCGAACGGCGCATCGATCGCAGTCACGTTCACTGAACGGGCGCGGTACCCCGCTCGGTTCACGCGCTTAGACGCCGGGCAAAATCCTCC